>CAJVYZ010000608.1 GCA_913009915.1 uncultured Gemmatimonadota bacterium
GGTGTTAAGTGTTATAGACGACGATTCGTCACAGTCACGTAGTATGTTCTTTTCTTCTTTTTTTTTTAATGATACGGCGACCACCGAGATCTACACTCTTTCCCTACACGACGCTCTTCCGATCTCACGCCGGAAGGGACCAGGAGCCGTCGAGACTACTGGAAGAGCGGCTTCTATTACATCGCTCTCGAGGCCAAGGTGCCCATCGTCCCCGTAGCGTTCGACTACCGGTTGAAAGAGGTGGGACTGGGCGAGCCAATGATGCTCTCGGGCGATCGCGAGGTCGATGTCGAACGCTTTCGCCAATTCTACCAGGACGTGACGCCCAAGTGCCCGGAAAAATTCGGGCCGGTCAAGTTCCGTGATGCCGAACCATCTGCCGATCCGCAGTGATACCGTTTTCTAGCCCCATCGCCCTCGAGGACTCTATGCGCCGTTTCATTCCCAGCCTGGTCATCATCGGTTTCTGCGTCACGGCGACAGCCGCCGCACAACAACCGGACGCCTTCCCCACCGGGCGCTACACCATGATCATGACCGACACCACCAGCCAACTTCAGCGCGCCACCCTGGAGTTTACCAAAAACAACCACTACATCATTACTCACCGGGGCTATGTCATGTTCATGGGCAGGTACGCCCTCGACGGCGATCGGATCACCCTGACGGGAGGAGACGACACGCCGTGTCTGGACGCCAACGGCACGCCGATGCCGGGGATCTACACTTGGTACGTCAAGGACACGGTTCTGGACTTCACCCAACTCGACGACCGCTGCAATGAGCGCAGGGATCAGGCCATGATCGCGTTGTTCTACCCCGAGGGAACCGCACCGTGAACGGTGGATGGAGCGGGACCTGGTCACCACGATACCCACTACGGGAGGATGAACATGGCTGAGCACGCTCGGTACGCGGCGTCGCTTCTCGCGGCAGCTATGTGCGCCGCGACCTCGATGGTCCGGGCGCAAGTACCCCAACTGTCACCGCTGTCGTCCGTCACTACCCTGCGCTACCAATGGAATTCAGCCATGATCCGGCGCGACACAGCGCGGCTTGCCAGCCTGATGAGGGACGACGCGATATTTCTCTCGGCCGACGTGCGCCTGGATGGCCGGGATCAGGTCACCGCGCTGTTCGGCCGGCTGTTCACTTCGCGCCCCGACATTCGCCTCGTCTTCACTATCGATACATTGGTCCCGGCGCAGCCGGTGGTGACCGATTCGATCGTCTCGGAGTACGGCACCTGGCAGGAGACCTTCATCGCCCCCGGGGGGACGGTGATCCAGCGGGGGACCTACTACGACATCTGGCGGAGGGGACCCGAGGGCTGGCGCATCGCAGTGCACGGCTTCGCCAGGACGTCCTGCCTGGGAAACCCCACCTACTGCCGGGGCGGGGACCGCTGACTCCCTTCGGGGAGCCCAGGACACTCGTAAACGTGGCATAGTGGAACGTTCGAAAGGGACGTTTCCAGCGGATTCTCGGTGACCGGGGACACTTCAACCTGACGTGCAACCCTGCCATTTTTCCTTTCTTCATGAAGCACCGTTACCGGAGTCGACCGGGAGCGGGTATAGGCAGACGAGAAGCGGGGGCGGCGGGGGAACGCGGTTTCACACGAATCTCCGAAGACACAGGTGAGGACTTTGGAAACAGGAGAATTGAGAATGTCATTGGTCAGGTACGCACGCCGTCTGGCACTGCCGGGCATGATCTGTGTCATCGCCGGTTGCCAGGGAGCCGGAACAAAAGCCCAGTTGGAAGAGATGGCCCTGATCTCGGCTCAAAAGGACAGCCTGTTGCAAGAGGTACTGGAACACACGCGGGTGATGAGTGAGATCGGTGCCCAGTTGGCCACGGTGCAGGGTGTGATTCTGGCGCAGGAGTCGCCCAGCCAGCAGTTGGTGATCGACAATGACAGTATCCTGCAGCAGGTCCGCGATCTGACCCAGCGGGTCACCGAGAGCGAGACCAAACTCGAAGAGAGCCAGGCACGGATACGCCGCTTGAGCAGCAGGACCGATTCCCTCGGCGGGATCGCTCGCGAGTTCGAATCGTCCATCGCCAATCTGCAGGCCATCGCCGCGACCCAAAAAGGGACCATCGACCAGCTCAACGCCCGGGTCTACGCCCTTCGGCGGGAGAACGAAGAGCTGGCCCGCGAAGTCGTAGCCCTGGTGGATACCGTCCTGACGTTGGAGGACACCCTCTCAGCGATGCAGGAGCGCGAGAATACCGTGTATTACGTTGTTGGGACGAAGAACGACCTCAAGGAGCGCGGTATCGTGGTGGAGGAGGGGTCCAAGTTCCTCTTCTTCGGCAAGAAGGCGCTGGTCCCGGGCCGGGATCTCAACCCCGAAGACTTCACGGCGATCGACCGCCTGGTACA
>CAJVYZ010000609.1 GCA_913009915.1 uncultured Gemmatimonadota bacterium
ATCCGGCCACCCCCGAGATCTACCCTCTTTCCCTACACGACGCTCGTCCGATCTAGGATCGCCTGGATGCCGCTAAGCGCCACAGTCCCCTCAACGACCGAGAGCCGATCCTCCAATCGAAACGTGTCAACCACCATGACAACCAAGTATGGCCCCTGCACCCATCCCACGCCGGCGCCTCGGCTCGTACCCTGGGTTGTACTCGGGGTTCCATGCGCGCCATGGCGACGTTCATGGTCCCGGGTTCGTCAAATCCCTGGCAGACTTGGCTGATGCAACCCGTGTTGACTGCTGCCCAATCCGCCGTCCAGGATGCGGTCGCCCATGAGCCGGTCAAGGTGCTCGTCGACCGGGCCGGCCTGGCGATCGCCCTGGTCGTGGCCGATCTCGGGATCGGGTACGGCGATCGGGTGGCGGTCCTGGCTGGACCCGGCAACAACGGTGCGGATGGCTACATCGCCGCCTACTACCTCAGAAAGCGTGGCGTCGACGTGACCGTCCACCCTCTGGTAGGGCCAAAATCTCTGGGGGCGATTCAATCTGCCGCACGGGCCCAGGCCGCAGGCGTTCCGATCCTGCCGTGGGAGACGGTCCGCCCAGTCGACCTGGTGATCGATGCTCTGTTCGGCGGCGGCTTTCGTGGTGACCTTCCGGACCTGGCGCCCTGGGATCGGATCGGAGTACCGGTTGTAGCAGTGGACGTGCCGAGCGGTCTGTCGGCGACGACAGGCGAGGCCGAGCGGGTCTTCTCGTCGGCGGTTGCCACGGTCACCTTCCACGGACCCAAGGTCGGACATCTGATCGGTCGCGGCCCCGACCTGTGTGGCGAGGTGGTGGTCGCAGATATAGGCCTTCCCGACGTTGAGCCCGAATTCTGGCTATGCGGCGATGAGGACGCTCCCATTCCAACCCGCGACCGTGATGCTCACAAATGGTCAGCCGGGTCGGTGTTGGTGATCGGCGGTTCGGCCGGTCTCGATGGTGCGGCCACTCTCACCGCCAAGGCAGCGTTGCGGGCAGGAGCCGGAGCGGTGATGGTCGCCTGTCCGCCGGATGTCGAGGGCAGGATCCGGGTGCCAGAGATCATGACCAGGGCGATAGGAGCGCCCGGTTCGCTTGGCAGTTCCGATCTCGGGAGCCTTGTGGAGATGGCCAAGCGTTTCGACGTAGTCGTTATCGGCCCCGGCCTCGGCTCGGAGACCGGTGACCTGGTGCCCGGATTGCTCGGCGAATTGACCCAGCCCGTGATCGTGGACGCGGATGGCTTGAACTCTCTAGACGGACCGCAGCCGCTGATCGATCGGTCGACTCCCACGGTTATCACCCCTCACGCTGGTGAGTTCGCCCGTCTGATTGGAGGGGCCGCTGGATACGTGGCCGCTGCCACGCTTGCCACCGGAGACCTGACAGTGTTGCTCAAAGGCGGACCGACCTTCGTCATGGGAACGGAAGGCTGGGCGGTGGCAAGCGGCGGCCCAGAACTTGCCACCATCGGGACCGGCGACGTGTTGGCGGGAATGGTCGGCGCTTTCGCGGCCGCCGGTCTCTCGACTGAGGTCGCGGCTCGCAGCGCCGCCTTTTGGCACGGTGTCGCCGGCGCCGACCTGGCCGCCAAGCGGCTGGTCACGGCTGATTCCCTTCTCGAACAGGTCCCGATCACCCTTACCCGCAACGCTGACCATCTCAGGGGCGTCGACACACCCAGCGTTGTTTGATTGGCAGGATCAACGCCCTCGATTGCACCGGTTCGATTCTGTGTATCTCCCCGGCACGGTCGGCATCTTGGTTCCGAGGGCTGGGAGGTGATCTTTGCAAACCAGGGTGATGTTGTTTGGGGCTGGTCGTTGCCACATCGTGGGGCGGCCATGCTGAGCCCGGAGTCGATGGTGGTCTTCATCGGATCGGCCGTCTCGGCTTGGCAGCTCACCCCCCAGGTGTTCAAGCTGAGAAGAGATCCTCGAACTGAGGGGCTGTCTCCGACGTGGGCCGCTCTTGGTACATCACCAACCTCAGTTGGGCGATCTCTCGGTCGTCACAGGAGCTGTGGATTGCCGTGCCTTCGCCCCTGATCGCGGCGGCCCTGTACGTAGTCACTCTGCGATTGATGATGCGCGGACGAGGCTGGGCGCTCGCCCCGCTCCTTGCAGTCACCGTTTGGGGATCTGCCCTTGGGGTTGTGGGGATGGTTGGCGGCTGGTCGATGTATGGCGCCGCGCTAGGTCTGTCGATCGGGATTCAGATCGGCCCATCGCTAGTAGCGATCTACCGGGCTCGGATCCCCTACGGCGTCGCACCGGGAGTGTGGATTCTGGGGATGGTTCAGGCGGTCATCTGGGGCCACTTCGGATGGTGGAACCAGGACGCAGCACTGATGCTTTACGGCATCGTC
>CAJVYZ010000610.1 GCA_913009915.1 uncultured Gemmatimonadota bacterium
AGGACGGAGTGGATGTGTGGAAGGATGGGAGGTTGTATGGTTTTTTTTTTTCAAGCATAAGACGGCATACGAGGTATATTTTTTTTTTCAAGCAGAAGACGGCATACGAGATATATCAGTGTGACTGGAGTTCAGACGTGTGCTCTTCCGATCTACTCGACCACGTGTGGAGTACCTCGTGGGGCGTCTCGACCAGGCTCATCGGCGGCCTGGTCATGACCCACGGCGACGACAGCGGCCTGGTGTGTCCGCCGCGTCTGGCCCGGTATCAGGTGGTCATCGTTCCCATTTACCGGACGGATGAACAACGGGCCGCCGTCGTCGAAGCCGCAGAGCGGATCCGCGGCGAGCTGCACGCGGCAGGGGTCCGAGTACACCTCGACAGCCGGGACGGTATGAAGCCGGGGGCCAAGTATTACGAGTGGGAGGCGAGGGGGACGCCCCTAAGGATCGAATTGGGCCCCCGTGACCTCGAGGCGGGAACGGTGGTCGTCGCCAAGCGGACCGGGGGGAAGGAACCAGTACCGATGGAAGGGCTGGCCGACGGCATAGCCGATCGACTCGACGCATTGCAGCAGGAGTTGTTCGAGGTGGCGCTCGAACGGCGCGAGGCTAACAGCCTGCGCGGCGCCACCCGGGAGCAACTGCGTGAGTTCATCGCCGGTGATGGTGGGTTCGTGTACGCCGGCTGGTGCGGTGAGGCACAATGCGAAGCGGACATCAAGGCCGACACCAAGGCGTCCATCCGCGTCCTGCCGGACGAGGAGTTCCGTTCGGCCGAATCGCCGACCACCTGTGTATGGTGTGGCAAACCAAGTGTGACGGAGGCGGTGTGGGCGAAAGCCTATTGAGCTCCTCTATCGCGGGGGTCGAGCGGGTTGGATCCTCGTTGCAGATGGCCGGCGTGGCCCTCAGCGACATCGCCGAGACGGTGGGTACGCCGACGTTCGTCTACAACGCTGAGTTCATTCGGGATCGCTACGGTATTCTGGCCCGGGCTTTTGCCGGCATGCCCCACCGGATTCACTACGCCGTCAAGGCCAACAGCAACCTCGCGGTTCTGCGGCTGCTGAGAGAACTGGGGGCGGGCGCCGACCTGGTGTCCGGCGGCGAGCTGCGGCGCGCCCTGGCTGCGGGATTCAGCCCCGACCGGTTGATCTTCAGTGGGGTCGGCAAGACGGACGCCGAGTTGTCATTGGCCATCGACGAGGGAATTGGTCACATCGCTATCGAATCGCTGGCGGAACTCGACCGTATCGCCACCTTGGCCGATGCGCTGCAGCGTGACGTGCGGCTTGGTGTCCGTATCAACCCCGAAGTCACTACTGAAACCCACCCGTACATCTCGACGGGCGAGAAGGGAATCAAGTTCGGCGTCCCCGTCGACCGGGTCCCCGAGGCGGCACGGCGGATTCTCGAGCACCCCCGGCTGACCCTGACCGCGGTGGCGATGCACCTGGGAAGCCAGCTGACGGACCCCGAACCGTACCTGCATGGCATCCGCCATCTCCTCGAACTCGTTGAAGCGCTGGAGGGGCAGGGCACCACCACCATCGAGGCGATCGACATCGGCGGCGGCTTGGGCGTCGATTACGGCGACGGGCGCGAGATGGCCATCTCGTCGTTTGCGTCGGTGGTCCGGGGGTTGTTGGAACCGTCAGGTCTGACGGTCTATCTGGAACCCGGCCGGTACTTGACGGGGAATGCCGGTGTGCTGCTGACCCGGGTGCTGTATTGCAAGCATTCCGGGGGCAAGGAATTTGTCATCGTTGATGCCGGCTTCAACGATTTCCTGCGGCCCAGCCGGTATCAGGCCCTGCACGCCATCGCCGAAGTCGAGGCCCACGGGCGGGAGGCGCGGGTGGTCGACGTGGTCGGGCCCATCTGTGAGACCGGCGATTTCTTCGCGCTCGAGCGCTCGCTGCCGGCGGTGGAGCCGGGGGAACTCCTGGCCGTCATGGGGGCCGGCGCCTATGGCTTCGTGATGAGTTCCAACTACAACACCCGACCCCGTGCCGCCGAGGTCATGGTCGACGGAGGACGGTTCGGTGTCGCGCGGCCGCGTGAATCGGAAGCAGCCCTGTTCGCCGGCGAAAATCCCACACCATTGGAGTAACGTTGTCGGACACCCACCACGACGGCATCCTGATCATCGATTTCGGCTCGCAGTACACCCAGCTGATCGCCCGGCGCATCCGGGAGGAGCACGTGTACTGCGAGATCCATCCGCCGTCCCGCGATGCGGCCTGGATGCGTGAGTGGGCTCCCTAGGGAATCATTCTCCCGGGCGGCCCTGCCTCCAGTTACGCCCAACGGCTGCCCACGGCTGCTCCCCGCGTCCTCGCTCTGCACGTGCCGGTGCCGGGGGTGTGCTACGGTCGTGCTGT
>CAJVYZ010000611.1 GCA_913009915.1 uncultured Gemmatimonadota bacterium
AGCACGAGGGCGGTAATGACATAGCGGGACCGGAGCATGGCTGAAACCTCCGGAGTGCGCAGGAGGCCGAAACGGGAGGCGCACGTCGAGCGGACGGACACCCCTACGTTCACGTACCATACCCGAAAAGACCCTTGTATGGAGCTTACCTGTCCGCTCCTCGCGTCTGATCACAGCGCCCTCGGCTGGGGTTCGATCTGTGCTGAACACAGCCTCGTTTCGCCGGGAGCCCTGCGGTGAAGACTCACGCGAGCTATTGCGCTGTCGCACTCAAAGCCCAATGCGATCAAGTTGGATCGGTGAGCGACCGTCATGTGGTAATCGGCGCGCAATTGGGGCCCACCCGGGGCTGTGAAGTTCCTGTGATATCGGCGCGTAAAATGGACCCACCGTAGCAATCACGAACGCGGGCGGTTTCCAGGCCGCCCCGGCCTCTGGATGCTGGTGCTTTTCTTCGAAGGCCAGCCAATCCGGAGGCAAAGGATGCTCACGGTGGACGATTACGGACGCATACGCAGGGCGCATCGGGACGGGATGAGCCTTCGGGCCATCGCCCGGACCCTGCACCATTCTCGGCGGAAGATTCGGGAGGTTCTGGCTTGTCCGGAGCCCAGGCCCTACACGCGCACGAAGGACCCACCGGCGCCGAAGCTGGGGCCGTTGACGCCGATCATCGACGAGGTCCTGAAGGCGGACGAGAAGGAGCCGCGTAAACAACGCCACACGGCCGCTCAGATCTTCCGGCGTCTGCGTGATGAGCATGGCTACGCCGGCAGATACGACCAGGTCCGCCGGTATGTCGGTCGGCATCGCCGGCGCCAACGAGAGACGTTCATCCCGTTGGTGCATGATCCGGGGCAGCGTCTCGAGTGCGACTTCGGGCACATCTACGTCGATTTCCCCGAGGGGCGCCGACGGGTGCCGGTCCTGCTTCCCACGTGGGCCTATTCCTACTGCCCCTTCGCCATCGCGCTGCCCACCGAGCGAACCGAGGCCATCCTGGCCGGTATGGTCCAGGCCTTCGCGTTCTTCGGCTGCGTGCCACGCGAAGTCTGGTGGGACAATCCCAAAACGGTGGCCACGGCGATTCTCAAGGGTCGCAGGCGCACGCTCAACGAGCGGTACGCCGCCCTGGCCAGCCACTACGCCTTCGAGCCGCTCTTCTGCATGCCGGCTCGCGGCAATGAGAAGCCCCACACCGAGAACCGGGTCTACGACCTGCAGCGACGCTGGGCTACACCCGTGCCGAAGGTCAAGGACCTCAATGAGCTGAACACCTACCTGCGGGCGTGTTGCCTGAAGGATCGTGATCGCACGGTCGCCGGGCAGACTGAGACCGTCGGCCAACGGTTGGAACGGGACCGAGCGGCCGCGGACCCACTTCCTACCCGGGCGTTTGATGCCTGTGTTCCGCAGGAAGCCAAGGTGGACAAGTACCAAACCGTCCGCTTTGACAAGAATCGCTACAGCACGCCGCGGAACTGTGCCTTCCGGGCGGTGACGGTCAAGGGCTACATCAACCACATCGAAGTAGTAGCGGACGGACGGGTCGTCGCTCGCCATGACCGCTGTTATGGGCGTGGTGAACAAATCCTCGATCCGCTTCATTACCTCGTCACCTTGGGACGGCGCCCGGCCGCCCTGGACCACAGCAACGTCTATCGCCATTGGCACCTGCCGGCCGCGTTCGCCGATCTGCGTGAGCGGCTGGAGCACCGTCACGGCGCTCCGGCCGGTGCTCGCCAGTATGTCCGGGTCCTGCAACTACTGGCCGAGCATCCGGTGCGACGCGTTCAGAGCGCTGTCGAGTCTTGCCGTGGTCCCGAAGACTTGGACGCCGACCGGATCATTCGACATACCCACCGTTTGGCAGGCCACCAGGCCGGGGACTCAGAATCGCAAACGTGGGCCTCACCGGATCTCGATGACGCCCTGTCCAGGATTCAGGTACCGCTGCGCGGCCTGAGCCATTTCGATCAGTGTCTTTCACGAGAAGGAGAACGTGCTTATGGCTGAGAATCACAGTCTGTTGCTCAG
The DNA here is from genome assembly GCA_913009915.1 of uncultured Gemmatimonadota bacterium. Taxonomy (GTDB): domain Bacteria; phylum Gemmatimonadota; class Gemmatimonadetes; order Gemmatimonadales; family GWC2-71-9; genus N074bin45. Next base: position 2,038 of record CAJVYZ010000611.1, read on the forward strand.
AGCCAACCTCAAGCAGCTTCGGCTGCCGACCGTGGCGGCCGAGTTCGAGAAGCTGGCCCGTGAAGCGACCCAGGCCGACGAGGGATACGAGCAGTACCTGCTGCGTTTGACGGAGTTGGAGGTGGCCACGCGATCGAGCAATGCGCTGCGGGCCCGCATCAAGGCGGCCGCCTTCCCGGTCCACAAGGACTTCGACACCTACGATTTCACGACCATCCCCGGACTCAACAAGCAGAAGGTCTTGGAGCTGGCCCGCGGGGAGTGGATCGACGGCCATGCCAACTGCTGCCTGATCGGCAATGTCGGCACGGGTAAGACCCATGTAGCGACCGCCTTGGGGTTG
>CAJVYZ010000612.1 GCA_913009915.1 uncultured Gemmatimonadota bacterium
CGCTGCTTCGATTCCGCCAGGGTGGAACCCGGTGGCGAGGACGATGGGTACCGTCGGACTGATCTTGCGCACTTCGCGGGCGAGGTCGATGCCTGTCAGGTCGGGCATGGTGTGATCCGTCACGATGACGTCGAAGGTATCGGCCGCCTGGGCAAACCGGCTGAGAGCGTCGCCGCTGTTGTAGCACGAGGTGACCCGATAGCCCATGCGGGTGAGCATCTCCGCACCCAGCTTGGCGATTTGGCGTTCATCGTCGACGAACAGCACGTGCTCGGCGCCGAGTGTGAGAGTGAGGACCGGGTCGCTGGCCACCACCGGCAGGGCATCGGTCGTGGGGAGATAGATGTCGAACCGGGTTCCCTCCCCGGGGTGGCTATCCACCTTGATGGCCCCACCATGACTGGTCACGATTCCGTGGACCGCGGAGAGACCCAAGCCGGTTCCCTGCCCCACGGCCTTGGTAGTAAAGAAGGGATCGAATATCCGGGCAACCACGTCGGGTGGCATGCCCTCTCCAGAGTCCTTGACGGTCAGACGGACGCACCGACCCGGGGCGATGGTCCCCAGGTCGGCGGCCGCGGCCTCCTCAAGGTCGACCGCCCGGAGGGAGACCTCGAACATGCCTTTGCTGTCGGGGATGGCGTGCGCCGCGTTGCCCCCCAGGTTGAGCACCAGCTGGTGAATCTGGTCAGGGTCGGCCATCACGGTGCCCACATCCGCCGGCAGGTCTTCCCGAATCTCGATGGAGGTCGGCAAGGAGGCTCGCAGGAGACGGACGGCGTCGTGGGCCACCGGGGCGAGGTCGGTGGGTACCAGGGCAGGTTCGCTCTTGCGACTGAAGGCCAGGATCTGTTTGACCAGTCCTTGGGCCCGGTGGGCGGCCTTGAGGACCTCATCGAGGTGTTCCCGCACTTCTGTGTCGGGCGGGAGATCGTCCCGAGCGAGTTCTCCGTAGCCGACGATGGCGCCGAGAATATTGTTGAAGTCGTGGGCGATGCCGCCGGCGAGCGTTCCCAGGGCCTCCATCTTGTGCACTTGGCGGAGCCGGGCTTCGCTGAGGCGCAGGTCGCGCTCGGCCCGAGCCCGTTCCTCGATTTCGACCTCAAGTCGGCCGACCTGTTCCTGGAGCACCAGTTGCGTGTCCTCCAGCTTGTTGGCGTAGGCGAGGAGGAGTTTCTGGGCCAGGGTGTCGACCGGTGAGGCTCCGTCCTGAGTACGGCTGGCCTGGTTGCGTGAGAAGAAGTCGGGCCGCTGGCGCCGGGCGGCGGTGGAATCGAGTTCGGGGTGGTTGTCGAGGTATCGGTCGATGTGTTGGGCGATCCGGTGCGGCGGCGCCATGATGAAGCGGCAGTATGGATCGCCGTGGGCGCGGCAGGCGATTTCGATCGCCTCCAGGTTGGTGTCGAAGCTTTCCTCGCACCAGCCGGAGGAGTACCCGGCGTTCATGACGCAAATGGGATAGGGCGCCCGCTCGCCGGCACTGATCCAGGCGTGGGCCTCGAAGGCGTACGGATGATCGTACAGGAGGTAGCAACTGTCGTCGGGAGCCGGGTTCGACTCGGGGTGTATGTCGACGAAGGCCCAGCCGCTGTGGGAGAAATGCACCGGGCCGGCCGACATTTTGGCCACCGGGTCGACCAGGCCCATCTTCTCATGGAAGGTGCGGGCGTCGCTCTTGCCGACCGCGTGGGCCAGGTCGTAGAGCAGCGAGGCGGCAAAGGCGTCGGCGTCCTCCTCGGCGCCGGGGCCGAAGAGGTTGCGGACCAGTTGGAAGAATTCTACCGAAAGCGCGGCGCCCCGTACCAGGACGTAACGGGCACCGAAGATTTCGATGGTCCCGGTCCGGGGATCGTCCTTGCGCCGGCGGAAGAAGTTGCCGACGACGGCTTCGGCCTTCTCGAACAGGGGTTCGAGGGGACCGGGAACGCGAACGGTCTCGAGGGGCATGGGTGGAAGATAGGCGGGCGGCTGTCGGCGGTCAGGTATCGGCCTTCAGCCACCGGTCTTCGTGAAAGCCTCGACTCGCACCGGTATCCACTAGCGTTCTCGTGCTAGGGCATGGCCCGGGTTCCTTCGATCGTTCCCGCCATAGTCTCCACGGGGTCGGTTTGGTAAGTGGCCACGAAGGTGCCGACGAGCATGCCATCCTCCAGGCGCATGACCGTTCGGGTGGAGACCATGACGCCTTCGCGGATGAGGCTCTCGAAGGGGCCGGCCTCGCCAATGATGCTGTCACCCTCGACGGCAATGATCTGGAGATCGAGCGGGTCCCGCTCAGGGAAGTTGATGGTCCATCCCATTTCGTTTTCGCTAGCCGTCACCGAGTAGCTGCTTGGCGTGGCCTCGGCAATGTCCGCAGTGGCGGTCAGGTTCCAGGTAC
>CAJVYZ010000613.1 GCA_913009915.1 uncultured Gemmatimonadota bacterium
GTGTGCTCTTCCGATCTATGCCGCGGCCTTCCTCCCGGTGTCGGGACGGGAGGGGGACAACCTGATCCGGGCCTCGAGCGCCATGCCGTGGTTTGAGGGACCGAGCCTGGTCGAAGTGTTGGACGCGTTCGACGCCGCGGTGCCACCCCGAGATCAACCGTTCCGGATGCCGGTGCAAGGCGTGTACAAGTTCACCGCCAACGACGACGACCGCCGTATCGTCGCCGGCACGGTGGCCTCGGGGACGGTCAGCGTGGGAGACGACATCGTGTTCTATCCTTCGGGAAAGCACAGTCGCATCAAGTCGGTCGAAGGGTTCAACAGCCCGCCGGTGCAAACCGTTGGTGCAGGAATGGCGGCGGGATTTACCCTCGAAGAGCAGATCTACGTGACCCGGGGAGAGATCGCCACGCGCGCGACGGAGCCTCGGCCCGCTGTGACGACCAGGGTTCGGGCCAACGTCTTCTGGTTGGGTCGGCAACCACTGGAACGGGGACGGGATTACCTCCTGAAGTTGGGGACGGCGCGGAGCACCGTCAGGGTCGAGCAGATCCACCGGGTCATCGACGCCTCCAACCTCGACACGGACGACGCCAGGACGGCGGTCGAACGACACGACGTGGCGGAGGTGACGTTCAAGTTGAGTCGCGCGCTCGCCTTCGACACGCACGACGAACTGGCGGAAACCAGCCGCTTCGTCATCGTCGACGACTATGAGATTCGTGGCGGCGGCATCATTCAGGAAGCGTTGCCGGACCAGCAGGAACGGGCGCGGGCACAGGTGGTGCTGCGTAACACCAAGTGGGAACCGAGCACTATCACCGAGGAGCAACGCGCCACCAAGTACAATCAGAAGGCAGCCCTGCTGCTGATCACCGGAGCCAAGGAAGCCGATCGCAAGAGCCTGGGAAAACGCGTCGAAGCCGAACTGTTCGCCGACGGTAAGGGGGTGTACTTCCTGGGGATCGGCAGCGTGCTCTACGGAGTCGACGCCGACATCGACCACACCGCGGAACACCGGCACGAACATCTGCGCCGCCTGGCCGAGGTCGCCAACATCCTGTTGGACGCGGGCATGATCCTGGTCGTTACGGCCCAGGAGCTGACCCAGGAAGAGCTGGGCCTGATAGGGACCTCAGTCGATCCCGATCGCATCGACGTGGTGTGGGTCGGTGACCGCCTCACCACGGATATCACCATCGACGTCCACGTGGGCGACGGGACGGCCCCAGAGGAAGCGGTGCAACTGGTCAATCGCCGGCTGCAAGACCGTGGAGTGATCTTCCGGCCGTGGTAACGTTGGTCGATCAGATCATTTCACTGGCCGAAGAGGCCGGCGCAGGAGTGTTGAACCACTACGGCCCGGACGTGGCCGTGCAGCTGAAAGAAGACCGCTCCCCGCTCACCCGGGCGGATCTGGCCAGCCACACGTGCATCGTGTCCGGGCTGGCCGACCTCGACCCGGACACGCCGGTGGTTTCCGAGGAGGGAGAGCTGCCGTCGATCGAGGAGCGCCGGTCGTGGCGGCGCTTCTGGCTGGTGGACCCCCTCGACGGGACCAAGGAGTTCATTCGGGGGAACGGCGAATTCACCGTGAACGTCGCCTTGCTGGAGAATGGAGAACCGATTCTCGGCGTGGTGCTCGCTCCCGCGTTGGAGCTGTGTTTCTGGGCCACGGCCGGCAGAGGGTCCTGGCGCCGGCGGGGCAACGGCGACCCCGAGCCCGTGGCGGTTTCCGGACGGACGGCCACCGAGCCGCTGGTCGTCGCCGAGAGCCGGTCGCATCCATCGGCGGCGCTGGAGGCGTACCTCGACGGCCTCACGGTGGCGGGGCGGGTGCAGGCGGGGAGCTCGCTCAAGTTCTGCTGGGTGGCCGACGGAACGGCGGATGTGTACCCGAGGCTGGGACCCACCATGGAGTGGGATGTGGCGGCCGGCCATTGCATTGCCGCCGAGGCGGGCGCCTGTGTGGTAGGATTGAGCTACAACGGGCCCACCTTGACCAACGGCCCCTTCGTGGTCGGGCCCGAGGGATTGCCCGATCCGGTGGCCGCCGGACAGCGAGCGTAGCAGTGTATTCCGAAACGTCTACCCGGTCCCTGGCCAAGACGATATCGTGGCGCATCCTGGCCACACTCACGACCGGCACCATCGTGTGGCTGCTCACCGGCGAGTTGAGATCGGAAGAGCGTCGTGTAGGGAAAGAGTGTAGATCTCGGTGGTCGCCGTATCATTAAAAAAAAAAAACAAACAAAGAAAATAAAAAAAAAAAAGAAATAACAATCAAAAAAAAAAAAAAAACACTCAGTGACAAAACGAGACTGATATACAATGACACTGAGTGCCAACTTAGTGTGTTTGGACATTGAACAATCAGTA
>CAJVYZ010000614.1 GCA_913009915.1 uncultured Gemmatimonadota bacterium
ACGAGATATATCAGTGTGACTGGAGTTCAGACGTGTGCTCTTCCGATCTTGGGCGGCGGTGCGCTGGCCGGCGCCGCGGCCTGTTCCCACCTGACGCATGCCCTGCATCGTCACGGCCTGCCCGCGCACGCGCTGGAGGAATTGCACCGCCAAGTGGCGGCCGGCCGTTATCTGGTGATCCTGCAAGGGACAAACGCTGCAGAGTTGGAAAATCAGCGCTCTGCCCTCGCTCGCGGCCGGCCGAATCGGGTCGAGGTCCTTCCCTGAGTGTTCGCACAAAAATAACCCCCGGTTTCCAGTTGGGCTTGATCTTGTAGTTCCACACGACCGGGCGCCGGCCAACCTCTTTGTCGAGTGGCTCTGGAGGTCCCTCAAGTACGAAGACATCTATCTGAAGGGGTATGCCGACATGGGCGAACTGACACACAAATGGATCTTTTCCGCCCGGTTTCGGACCGGCGTCTACAGTTGGAAGGCGTCGAGGCTGGCCTGTCAGCGTCTTCGCGAAGCCGTTTCCGAGATCAGAAAGGTAGCGAAGAAAGATCCCGTCCTTGGGGCGGAGGGTGCAGTCCATCTGATGGAAAAGCTTTGGCCGGCGCTGGAGCATGTGGACAGCTCCAGCGGTGCCCTGGGATTGGCCGTCAACAAGGTGCTGGGTGCGTTGATACCCATCATTATCAAGGCGCCGGCTGACGACAAGACACGCGATAAATGGCTCAAACGGCTCTGGCAGGCCATGGCTGATGATGGTGTCGACTACCTCGGGCCAGTCGGTGATCAGTGGGGCGAGATCTGTGGCTCAGTGGGAGTTGCCGGGCGATGGGCCGATGATTTGGTTCCCACGTTGCGGTCCTGCTGGACGGATCCGAATCCAGGTCACTATTTCTACGGCGAGACGGCGTGTTTGTCCTGCCTGTTGGTGTCGGGGCAGCACCATGAGCTGCTCGAACTCCTGGAATTGAACCGATATCCTATGTGGCACGACCGGCGTTACGGTGTCGAGGCGCTTCTGGCCTTGGGCAAGAAAGCGGACGCCATCCAGTATGCCGAGGACTCGCGGGGGTTGAACCAGCCGGATTCCGTGATCGACCAAGCCTGCGAGGAGATTCTGATCTCATCCGGCCTGCATGAGGAGGCCTATTGTCGCTACGGATTGAGTGCTGCGCTTGGCAATTCCTATATCGCCCGATTTCGCGCGGTGGTGAAGCGCTATCCTATGAGGGACAAGTCACAGATTTTGGCCGACCTCATTGCCGCGACGCCGGGAGAAGAGGGTAAGTGGTTTGCCACGGCCAAGGAGATCAAGTTCTATGATCTGGCGCTGGAACTTGCCAATCGGACCCACTGTGATCCGAAAACGCTGACAAGAGCGGCAAGGGATTACCTCGATGCGGAGCCGGCATTTGCACTCGGTTCCGCAATGGCCGCGCTTCGCTGGTTGAGTGAGGGATGGGGCTATGAGGTGACCGGCGTCGATGTGGTGGAGGCTTATGACCGGGCGATGGATGCCGCCGCCAAGTTGAATAAAATCGACGAGGTAACCGGTCGGATTCGGCGACTCGTCGAGTCGGATGAAAGCGCGTCAATCTGGTTTGTTCGACAGGCTTTGCACCGACGTATGAGCGCGCATATTTCATCGACTAACGAAGCGTGATGGTGATTGAATGATGAGCCGTGAACAGATGCACCTCGACAGGAAAAGGCATCCATTCGTGCTCCATTTGAGGGACTGTCGGGGACATTTGAGTGACAACGAAACAAAATTGCAATCATGAAAAGGCACTGTAAATACAGTGCCTTTGGAGGTTTTTGATGGTCTGTGATAGTCTGGTAAAATGGTGCCGAGGAGAGGACTTGAACCTCCACGAGGATACCCTCACTAGCACCTGAAGCTAGCGCGTCTACCAATTCCGCCACCTCGGCAGCAGAAGCGCCGCGCCGGGGCCGTGAAGCCCGCCGACACCGCTGCGAGAAACGGACTTTACCGATACCATAACCCCTTGTCAATGAACCACTCTTGGAAACGGTACGGGGTCGCCGGGGGCGTCCACGGGTCGTCTATCCCACTGAATTTCCGCCCAATTAAGGAGCACGGATGAGCGGTCGTCGTCGAAGTCCCGACCCGTTTGCGGAGCGCGAGGCCCGCAAGTACGAGCACCCGATCCCGAGCCGCGAGTTCATCCTCGCCTATCTGGCCGAGCGGGCCGAACCGCTGAGGCGGGATGAGATCGCCGAGGGCCTCGGGCTGCGCGAGGAGGACGATCGCGAGGCGCTACGCCGGCGTCTGGGCGCAATGGAGCGCGACGGGCAGTTGATCCGCAACCGCCGCGGCGGCTACCTGCTGGTGAACCAGGCCGACTTGGTGAGCGGGCG
>CAJVYZ010000615.1 GCA_913009915.1 uncultured Gemmatimonadota bacterium
TGGTCGGCGATCTGCACGACCCCGCGTCTGCCGTGGCCCAGATTGTTCAGCGTGAGTCCGTCACCGTCCGCCGGCCGGAAAAGGAGACGCGGCCGAAACTGTTCTACAAGGGTGCCCACCAGGCGACGCTCGATCCCCTCGCCGCGGCCCGGCCCGAGGGCGATCTGTTCATGTGGAGCGAACAGGCCCACGGGTCACATTTAGTCGTGTCGGGGCATCCGCACCAGCCGACCAGTTCCGCCGCCGCCATCCTGTCATACGACGTGCCCCACAAAGTGCCGTGGGACTGGCGGGTGAGCCTGTATACCTGGACCAAAGGCATCGCCGCCGGGGCGTACCTCGTTCCGCTGTTGCTGGTCTTGTTCGGTACCATTCCTGCCGATGGCGTCCTGTGGCGATGGGTAGCGCCGATTATGGCGGGGACCTTCCTGGGGTTCACCGGCTTTCTGCTCATCTGGGACCTGGAACACCCGAAGCGATTCCTCTTCATCTTCATCCACGCCCAGTGGCGCAGTTGGCTCGTCCGCGGCGCCGTCATCATTGGCGGCTACTCCGCCGTGCTCGGGGTGCACTTCCTGTTCGCGGCAATTGGGGGGCCCATTCCTGCATGGCTCGGCTGGATCGGATTGCCGCTGGCTCTGCTTACGGCAGTCTACACCGCCTACCTGCTGGCCCAGGCCCAGGCCCGCGACCTGTGGCAAAATCCGCTCCTCCCGCTGCAACTCATGGTGCAGGCCCTGCTGCTCGGATCGGCCGCGATGCTGCCGTTCGCCGACCGGATGGAATCCTCGGCGGTGACACCGCTGCTGTGGCTGCTGGCGGGAACCAGTCTTACCCACCTGCTACTGGTGGCGGGAGAGGTCACCCTCACCCACGCTACGGGACATGCCCGATTGGCGACGCACGAGATGACCCACGGCCGGTACCGGAACTTCTACCGGGCCGGAATGGCCTTCACCGTGGCGGCGGTGGCCGCGCCCTGGATCGGGATGACCGCTGTCCCACTGGCCATGATCGGCTTGCTTGCCTACGAGCACGCCTATATCCAAGCCGGACAATCGGTACCACTCGCGTGAGGGCGCAACCATGACGCTGCACGACCTAAATGACAGGGTGAGCGCCGCGCGCAAGGAAGTCGAGAGCCGGGGTGAGACCTTCTACCCGGGCCCGAGCCGGATTCACTTGGCGTCGTTTCCTCCCAAGGAGCGGTGGGACGATTGGATCGAACTCGACTCCACCGCATGGCCCGAGCGCAAAGAGCGACGGTTCACCCTGGTGCCCACCACGTGTTTCAATTGCGAGTCGGCCTGCGGGCTCCTCGCCTACATCGACCGCGACACGCTGCAGATCCGCAAGTTCGAGGGGAACCCCGAGCACCCCGGATCCCGTGGACGCAATTGCGCCAAGGGACCGGCCACGCTGACGCAGATCACCGACCCCGATCGTATTCTCTATCCGCTCAAACGCGCCGGCAAGCGGGGCGAGGGAAAGTGGCGGCAGGTGACGTGGGATGAAGCGCTGGACGATATCGCGGGCCGCATCCGTCGTGCGGTGCAGGAACAACGGCACAACGAGGTGATGTATCACGTGGGCCGTCCCGGCGAGGACGGGTACACCGAACGGATACTCGCGGCTTGGGGAGTAGACGGCCACAACTCCCACACCAATGTGTGTTCCTCGAATGCCCGGGCCGGCTACCAGTACTGGACCGGCATCGACCGGCCCAGCCCCGACTTCGCCAATGCCAAGGCCGTGTTGCTGGTCTCGGCCCACCTGGAAACGGGGCACTATTTCAATCCCCACGCCCAGCGGATAATGGAAGCCAAGCAGGACGGCGCCAAGCTCATCGTGTTCGACACCCGGTTGTCGAACACGGCCACCCACGCCGATCACTGGGTGGCGCCGTATCCCGGTTCGGAAGCGGCCATCTTCCTGGCGGTGGCCAACGACCTGATCCAGCATGGTCGGTACCACCGGGAATTCGTCCGCCGATGGTGGAACTGGCAGGAGTATCTGGCCGCCGAGCGCCCGGATCTCGAAGCGACGTTCGAGAACTTCGAGGGAGCGTTGAAGGAGGTCTACGCCGACTACACCTTCGCCTTTGCGGCGGCGGAGTCGGGTGTGGACGAGGCGGTTCTCCGGGACATCGCCGAGATCGTGGCCACGGCGGGCACCAGGCTGGCCACTCATAGCTGGCGCAGCGCCGCAGCGGGAAATGAGGGCGGGTGGCAGGTCGCCCGGACCCTGTTCCTGCTCAACGCCCTGATGGGGGCCGTAGCCACCAAAGGCGGCACCTCCCCCAATGCCTGGAACAAGTTCGTTCCCAAGCCGATCCATACGCCCCCGCCTCCCAAGGTGTGGAATCC
>CAJVYZ010000616.1 GCA_913009915.1 uncultured Gemmatimonadota bacterium
CTGCCGCGGTAACCGCTTGGCGCCGGACGGACGGTGACATACCAGCCGTTCTCCGGGCCATATTCGCCTCACCCGATTTCTGGTCGGCGGAACACCGGGGAGCCAAGATCAAGACACCGCTCGAGTTTACCGTCAGCGCCGTCCGATCCGTCGGCGGCACGCCCGGCACCGGGCCGGGGATGTCGCGGGTCGTGGCCAAGCTGGGCCAGCCACTCTATCTGAAAGCGGCCCCGACCGGATATCCCGAAACGGCGGAAGACTGGGTCAACAGCGGCGCCCTCCTCAACCGGATGAACGTCGCCATGGCGCTGGTGAGCAACAAGCTGCCGGGCATCGCGGTGGATCTGGACGGTGTGGTATCGATGTCCGGCAGCATCGACGCCCTCATCAACGCCGTGGACCGCCGGGTGCTCGCCGGGCAGATGACGCAGCGGACCCGGGAGGTCATCCGAAGCGAACTCGAGGAGGTGGCGGACCCCGCGGCCCGCCGGGCGCTCGCGGTAGGGCTCGCCATCGGCGGTCCCGAATTCCAACGACAGTAGGAACCAGGAACCGAACCATGATTACCCGACGATTCTTTCTCCGCTCCGGAACGCTGGCACTGGCCAGCTTCGGACTCGACCCGCTGTTCCTCGATCGTGCGGCCTATGCCTTCACGCCGCTCAGGACCTCCAGCCGGGGGAAGACCCTGGTGTGCCTGTTCCAGCGAGGCGCGGTCGACGGGCTCAACATGGTGGTCCCCTACGGCGACCGGGCTTACTACCGCGGCCGACCCCGCATCGCCGTTCCCTCGCAACGGCTCGTCGACCTGGACGGGCACTTCGGCCTCCACCCGGAGTTGGCCGCCTTGAAACCCCTGTGGGACAACCGCAGCCTGGCGGTGGTACACGCCGTCGGCTCGCGCAACGAAACGCGCAGCCACTTCGATGCCCAGGACTACATGGAAACGGGCACGCCGGGGGTCAAGTCGACCACCGACGGCTGGCTCAACCGCTACTGCCAACACCATCACGAACACCAGGAAACACCGTTCCGCGCGGTGGCCTTCGGGCCCCAGCTTCCCCGCATCATGGGTGGCACCGCCCCCAGCCTGGCCATCGACGACCTCGAGGCGTTCGGCCTCCAGGCCGGACGACCCGAAACGCGAGACAAGCTCACCCGGGCCTTCGAATCCCTCTACCAGGGTTCGGCCACGGGGCTGCTGGCGTCCACCTCAGAGGAGAGCTTCGAGGCCGTGAAGATGCTCGAGGAGGTGAACCCGGCCCAATACCGGCCGGCAGCGGGAGTGGAGTATCCTCGCGGCCGGTTCGGCCAGTCGCTGATGCAGATCGCCCAGCTGATCAAGGCCGACATGGGCCTGGAGGTGGCCTTCGCCGACATCGGCGGCTGGGACACCCACGTCAATCAGGGCGCGGCCGACGGCCAACTGGCCAACAGGCTACGGGAATTCGGTCAGGGGATGGCCGCGTTCTCCTCAGACCTGGGAGAACGCCTGGCCGACGTTGTGGTGCTCACCATGTCCGAGTTCGGCCGCACCGTGCGTGAAAACGGCAACGGCGGCACCGACCACGGCCACGCCACCGCCATGATGGTGATGGGCGGTGCGGTCGAGGGCGGGCGGGTCTACGGCCGGTGGCCGGGACTCGATGAATCGGATTTGTATCAGGGTCGGGACCTCGCCGTCACCACCGACTTCCGCGACCTCTTCGCCGAGGTGCTGCTGGGCCACCTCGGCGCGGCCGAACTGGGGCCGATCTTCCCGGGGTACCGGCTGGACCGGCAGAGGTTTCCGGGGGTCATGGGATAACTGGTGCGGCAGCTGACAGCCAACAGCCGACAGCTGACAGCTTGCCACCCGGTCCGGTCTTTCATGACCCGGAACGCGGGGAATCGCCACCCTTGCCATGCCCCCGGTGGCGTAGGTTGGCCTGTGCTCCTCCAGGACCTAACCGGTGCCAGACACCCGTTCAGTTGCCAATAAGAAGCCGCTGCTTCTAGACCAGGTTAAGGACACCCTTAGGGTCCGCCATTACAGCCCCAGGACCGAGACCACCTATCTCCACTGGATCAGGCGGTTCATTCGATTCCACGGGAAGCGCCATCCGGCCACACTGGGGTCGAAGGAAATCTCGGCATTCGCATCCCATCTGGCCCAGCGCGGGGTCAGTGCCTCGACTCAGAACCAGGCCGTCGCGGCGGTGTTATTTCTCTACCGCCATGTGCTGGGCGCGCCTCCTGGCCACATCGAGGGTATCGTCCGCGCCAAAGGCCCTAAACGCCTTCCCGTGGTTCTCACGCGCCGGGAGGTGGCGGCCCTCTTGGGACGCCTGAGCGGAGTGCGAAGGCTGATGGCGCTCCTGCT
>CAJVYZ010000617.1 GCA_913009915.1 uncultured Gemmatimonadota bacterium
AGACGTGTGCTCTTCCGATCTTGGTATCGACTGCCGGCCAATTTAGCAGTGGTTCGCCCATTCCCATGAAGACCACGTTGGTGGGTCTGTCATCAGGATTCCGCCGCACCAGATCCCGTACCTGGCCGGCGATCTCCGCCGGTGACAGGTTGCGCCGGAATCCCATGCGGCCGGTGGCGCAGAACACGCAGCCCAGGGCGCAGCCCGCCTGGGAAGAAATGCACAGTGTGCGGCGCTTGCCCGACGGAATCATGACCGATTCGATGGCCTCCCCATCGGCCAGGCGCCAGAGGTACTTGTGGGTCCCGTCCGCCGAAACCTGATCCACCTCCAGTTCCAGACGGGGCAGGGGGTGGGCCTCCTCGAGCTCCCGCCGGAGCCCCACTGGCAGCTCCATCGCCTCCGACCAGTCCGCCACCGGCCTCTGCCACAGTCGGGCCACCATCTGGTCGGTGCGGTAGCGGGGGAGTTTCCGCTCGGCGACCCAATCCGCCAAACGGGCGCGGGCGGCTTTGGGGGTGAGGTCGAGGAGCGTTGAGGGTTGGTTGGGCGTCGGTCGCATGGGGGGAAGGTAATTGGGCGGTAAGGCGGTAAGGGCGGTACTAGGCGGTAGCGGGCGGTAGTGTCGCTTCAGCGACAGGGCCGAGTCGCGGCTTCAGCCGCGGACAGGCTGACGGTCAGTCCCGAACTCACCGGTCCCGCTATCCCGCCCCGCCGCCCCGCTGCCCCGCCGCCCCGCTTTGTTTATCTTCCCAGTGTTTTCTGACACCCGTCACCACCAAGGATCCCATCATCGTGGACAGACCCGTGAGCGCCACCACCATGCGGACCCACCCCTGCGGCGCACTGCGAGCGGCCCACCAGGGCGAGAGCGTTCGCCTCGGGGGCTGGGTGCACCGCCGCCGCGATCTCGGAGGCCTGGTGTTCATAGACCTGCGCGACCGAGAGGGGATCGTCCAGTTGTCGTGCGACCCCAAGTGGACTCCGGCCGAAGTGATGGAGCGAGCCTCGAAGGTCGGGGCCGAGTCGGTGCTGCTGGTGGAAGGCGTGGTGGAACTGCGGCCGGAGGCGGCCCGGGACGCCACGCTGGCGACCAGCGAGGTCGAGGTTAACGTGACCGCCCTCGAGGTGGTCGGGCCGTCGATCACGCCGGCGATCCCCGTGGCTTACAAGGAGGGCGAGGCCCTGGCCGCGGAAGAATTGCGGCTGCGCCACCGGGTGCTCGATCTGCGCCGTCCCGACATGCAAGACAAGCTGATCCTCCGTCACCGGCTGCTCCAGCGGGCCCGGGCCACCATGACCGATCTCGGTTTCCTGGAGATCGAGACTCCGGTGCTCACCAAGCCGACACCCGAGGGCGCACGGGACTATCTGGTCCCCAGCCGGGTCCACCCGGGCGAGTTCTACGCTCTGCCACAGTCGCCGCAGATCTACAAGCAACTGCTCATGGTGGCGGGATACGACCGCTACTTCCAGATCGCCCGTTGCTTCCGTGACGAGGACCTTCGGGCCGACCGGCAGCCGGAGTTCACCCAGATCGACATCGAAGCGTCGTTCGTGGCAGCCGAGGACGTCCAGCGGTTTGTCGAAGCGGTGCTGGTGGCCCTGTGGGCCGAAGCGGGACACGAGGTTCAGGCGCCATTCCCTCGACTCACCTACGCCGACGCCATGGAGCGGTTCGGCACCGACAAGCCGGACCTGCGGTACGGCTTGGAGATGCAGGACGTCAGTCAAATGGTTGGACCGGACGCCGCCGCGGTCGTGACCGACGCCCTGGGGGGCGGCGGCCGGGTGCGGATGATCGTGGTACCGGGAGCGGCCGGCGCCAGCCGCAAGGAACTCGACGCCCTGACCTCCGTGGCCAAGGAAGCGAGGGCCGGGGGACTCATGTGGGCCAAGCGCACCGAAGAGTGGACCGGCCAGGGGGTGAAGGCCCTTGGCCTGGAGATGCTGCGCCGCGTCCCGACGGACGAAGGCGACCTCTGTCTGGCGTGACGTTTTTCGCGTGCTTCCCGATTTCCGCTTTCCCCTTTATACTGAGCGATTCAATTTCTTCGTAGCGAAAGCACCCAATCAGGAGACTTTTTCGTGGCATCTGGAAAATACCTCTTCACCAGCGAAGCGGTTAGCATGGGGCATCCCGACAAGTTGGCCGATCAGATCTCCGATGGCGTGCTGGACGCCCTTTTCGAACAAGATCCCATGAGCCGTGTGGCCTGCGAGACCATGGTCACCACCGGCGTGGTCGTCGGTGCCGGCGAAATTACGACCAAAGCGACCGTCGACATGCCGTCGATCGTCCGCAACGTGGTTCCCGGAGCCGGCGACCCCGACGCAGCGCGCGCCATCGCTGACG
>CAJVYZ010000618.1 GCA_913009915.1 uncultured Gemmatimonadota bacterium
GACGGCGAGCTCCTGGCCCTGGCAGCCAAACGCGGCGCGCAAGACGACCTCGTCCTGCTCAACGACCGCGGCAAGGAGGTTGCCCGCCTCAAGATCGGGCTGAACGGCCTCACCAATCCCTCCTGGAGCCCTGACGGCGGCCAACTGGTGTTCTCCGGCAACGTCGGTGGCATCTCCGACCTCTACATCATCAACCGTGACGGCACTGGGTTGACCCGGTTGACCAACGACAAGTTTGCCGATCTGCAACCCGACTGGTCGCCCGACGGCAGCACCATCGCCTTCGTGACCGACCGTGGTCCCGACACCGACTTCAACAATCTCCGGTTCGGCAACTTCCGCGTCGCCCTGTACCATCTGGGGACCGGCAGGGTGGAAGTGCTGCCCCAGATGGAACATGGCAAGAACATCTCGCCCCAGTGGGCTCCGGATAGCCGCTCCATAGCCCTGGTGTCGGATCGGACCGGGATCAGCAACCTCTTCCTGTACGATCTCGACGACAGGGCGCTGTATCAGCTCACCAACTTCTACACCGGTAGCCAGTCCGCCACGGCCATGTCGCCGGTGCTGACCTGGGCCCGTCAGGCCGACCGGTTGGCGTTCGTCTACTACTCGGCGCAGCGCACCTCTGTCTACTCGATCACCGACCCGCGCAAGCTCAAGGGAGCACCATACACGGCCCCGTCGGCCGCCGACAGCGCGCTGGTGAATTTTGCCGCGGCGCGGGCGGAGGCGGCTCCCGGCGGTGAACTGCTGCCGCGCCGGGTGGCGCCGGTGCTGACGGATCCGGCGCCCGCCTTGGACAGCACCGCCCTGGACACCACCACCCAGCGCCCCGAGGTACTCGGTGGCGGCTCGATCTATCGGACGTCCCGCGGGTTCCGCGCGGCGGGAGAGATCAACCCGTCGGTCGATTCCGTAACCCCCGGCCAGCGGCCGCTCGACATCGAAGCCCTCCTCGACTCGGCCGACTACCACCTGCCTGACACCACCCAGTTCTCGGTAAGCAAGTACAAGCCGAAATTGGCTCCGGAGTACGTGGCCCGTCCCACCATAGGCTACACGCGGGACAACTTCGGCAATGGCTTCTACGGCGGCAGCACCATCGTGCTGGGCGACATGCTGGGCAACCACCAGGTGGTCCTGTCCGCCGCCATCAATGGCCGCATCAAGGAGGCGCAAGTCTACGCCGCCTATTTCAACATGTCTCGGCGGATCAATTGGGGACTGGGCGCCAGCCAGCAACCGTACTTCTATGCGGCGCGGGGTGGCGCTATCACTCTTGACGGCCAGAGGGTCCTGGTCACCAACACCCGCCGGATCATCCAGCGCCAGGTGTTCCTGAACGCCTACCGACCGTTCAACCGTTTCAAGCGCCTCGAGTTTGGATTCGCGGCTGTCCACGTCAACGACGCCCTCCTGTCGTTCATCCAGCCGTTCGACCTCACCCAGCTACCGACCCTCACCGAGACGACCCTCGACAACGCGGCGTATGTCAGACCTTCGGTGGCACTGGCGTTCGACAACACGCTCCACGGCTTCATCGGACCGTTCTACGGCGGCCGCTACCGGTTCGAGATCTCCCAGGCGATCGGCGGCTGGCAATTCACCCAGGGGCTGGCGGATATTCGCCGCTATGACGGCCTCGCCGGACCGATCCTCCTGGCCACCCGGTTTCTCTACTACGGCCAGTTCGGGCGGGACGCAGGCAAAACATTCAACGCCTACCTGGGATCGACGTCACTGGTCCGCGGGTATACCTCGGGATCGTTCTTCCGAAACGAGTGTGCCGGCTTCACCACCTGCAGCGAGCTCAACCGGCTGGTCGGCAGCCAGATCGCCGTGGCGACGGCCGAGATCCGGTTCCCCATCTTGAGTCCAGCATTCGGGTTCGTGCCGCCGGGCGTACCGCCCATCGAGGGTGCCGTCTGGGGTGACGTCGGCATTGCCTGGGACCAGAACAGCACCCTGGCCTTCCAGCGGCGCCCGGGAGACAGCCCCTTCAACGTCCGCACCCCGTCGACTGCCGTTGGGCTCTCGGTCAGAACCAACATCTTCGGCATCATGCTCCTGCGAGCGGATTGGGCGTTCCCGTTGAGCCGGTCGGCGGTCAGTAATTTCTGGACCATCAGCTTCGGCCCTGCGTTCTAGACCCGCGCCAGGGAAGCCAAAGCCAATAGGACCGGCGCAGGTGCCACCTCCGGGGTGGCCCAGGGGGGCCTCTCCCCCCTATCTTTGCCGGGTGAATTGGCGACCGAGACCCTCCCTCTTGCTCCTCGTCTGGCTCGTCGGCTGCGGCGGGGAGGTCGACTCCCCCGTCGCCGACCTCCCCGCCGCCCCCCCGGCCCACC
>CAJVYZ010000619.1 GCA_913009915.1 uncultured Gemmatimonadota bacterium
CGTCGACGCTCCGGCCTCCGACGAGTTGGTCATCGCGGTGGCGGTGACAGACGGGGGGCGCCCGCTGCCCAGGGTCGGCGGGTTGGAGATGGATGACATCGTCGGTGAGGACGGCTTGCGATGAGCGACCTGGTCATCGTCAACATCGGCACCCTGGTCACCGGCGACATCGACAGCCCTGTGACCGATGCCGATTCGATCATCATCACGGATGGAGAGATCACAACGTTCGGTTCGGGCTTGGACGGCGATGGGCCGAGGATCGACGCCGCCGGCGCCACAGTGATCCCCGGCCTTTGCGACAACCATGTGCATCCTGTGCTGGGTGATTACACGCCCCGCCAGCGAACCACCGATTTCATCGACAGCTACCTGCATGGCGGGGTCACGACCATGATGTCGGCGGGCGAACCGCACACTCCGGGTCGTCCAACCGATCCGGCAGGGGTCAAGGCGCTGGCGATCCTTGCGCACAAGAGTTTTGCCAACGCTCGCCCGTCTGGAGTCAAGGTCCACGCCGGGGCGGTGCTACTCGAGCCGGGCCTGACCGAGGCCGACTTCGACGAGATGGCTGCCGCCGGGGTTCGGCTGGTCGCCGAGATCGGGATTTCCGGTGTCAAGGACCCGGAGACTGCCGCCCAGATGACCCGTTGGGCGCAGCATCGTGAGATGCGGGTGATGGTCCACACCGGCGGAGCCTCGATTCCGGGCAGCAGTGCGATCGATGCCGGATTCGTCATCGCAGTCCAGCCGGACGTGGCCGGGCACGTCAACGGCGGCCCGACTGCGCTGCCGCTGTCAGATGTCGAACGAATCCTCGACGAGACGTCGGCGCGGGTGGAGATCGTTCACAACGGCAACGTGAAGGCGGCCGGGCAGGTGGCGGCCCTTGCACTGCGCCGTGGCGAGCTCGACCGGGTCGTAATTGGCACGGACAGTCCGGCCGGCAGCGGCGTGCAGCCGCTTGGCATGCTCAGGGTGATGTCATGGGTCGCCTCGCTTGGGGGTGTTGGGCCGGAATGGGCGGTCGCCATGGCGACCGGAAACGTGGCGGCTCTGCATGGTCTCGAAGAAGGAGTACTGGCCGTCGGTATGCCGGCCGACCTGTGCGTGGTGGACGCGCCTCTCGGGTCTCAGGCGCATGACGCAATGGGTGCCTTGGCGATCGGCGACACCCTGGCAGTCGCCACCGCGGTGATCGACGGCGTCCCCCGCTTCACCAAGAGCCGCAACACCCCACCCCCGCTACGAGCGATTTCGATAAACGCCTAATCACCCGGCGATCAGATCGATCGTACGGCTACCGGTTCAGCCAGCACCGACGCCAAGTGCGTGAGATCGTCTGGATCAGATGTGAGAACGACAGATGATTGGCGTGAAGCGGTGAGAACGACATGTGCGTCGACCACGTCTGACATCCCGGTTCGGGCAAGCAGCATCCCAACCTCATGGGCGCTGGTAGCTGAGAACTCTGTGATGGAACAACCGTGCAGGAATCGTCTCCTCAACTGTGCTTGACGGAGGGACCTGCTTGCTTGGGCAACGACCGGGGCGGTCGTTTCGGGGACCAATCCAAGCTCTAGGCAGGCGTGGTGGTCGGCCCAGACTAGGCGATCGTTGCGGTCCGCGGCGACCAGTACCCCGGCGTCGTAGACGACTCTCACGAGGACCAGCCGAAGTTCGAGGCCACTTCGCCTGCGATGGGTTGGCGGGGCTGCGGCCCGCTCAGCCTCGCTGAACGCTCCATGCTCGGCCTCCCACTCCCGAACAGCATCGAGGCCGTCACGGATCATCAGTGACCGCCTTGCAGCCTCGGTCATCCAGGCCGATACGCTGACGTTCTCTTCCTCGGCTGCCGCGATCACACCTTCATGTATGTCCGGGTCTACGGTGATGGCGAGCTTTGGCGAAGGGTTCCCACGTGGCAAGTCCTAAATCTACTACTGCGGTAGGAGACGAGTTACCCCTTGGCACCATTCTGACCTCGACCTTGCCGTCTTCTCGCGTGAGCCCGGAGGGCGGGAATGACGAGGAGGTCCTTCTCGCGGCCCGCCGCCTCTTTCGATCTGATGATGTCTTCGAGGTTGGCAACGGGGACAAACCGGTCTTCGTACGAGATGAGCAGGTGCCCACGGATGAGGTCGTCGAAACCGTCTGTGCCGTCTGGACGGAGCGCAATATCGAGATCGGAAGAGCACACGTCTGAACTCCAGTCACACTGATATATCTCGTATGCCGTCTTCTGCTTGAAAAAAAAAATATAAAAATATAATAATATTTGAATATATGAATGTTTTAATATCAAGGGTTGTTAATGGATCAGAGAACACATAGTAAGCTGACCCGCGCC
>CAJVYZ010000620.1 GCA_913009915.1 uncultured Gemmatimonadota bacterium
TTCGCTATCCGTCGAGCTGCCTCGCTCGATATGCAGATACGTTGTTTCTTTTTTTTTTTAATGATACGGCGACCCCCGAGATCTCCACTCTTTCCCTACACGACGCTCTTCCGATCTTTTACGCGGGCCCGCCCAATGCAGTAGCTTGCCCCCAAGCACCCGTAGCTCAGCTGGATAGAGCGCTGCCCTCCGAAGGCAGAGGTCACAGGTTCGAATCCTGTCGGGTGCGCCAATTCTTATAATTTCACCAGAGACTTAGTGGCCATCGTCCCAACACGCCATTGGCGTGGAATTGGCCTGTTGCCAAACCGTTGCCAAATTGGGGGAGAAAACGGCCCGTCAGACCGAGAGCGCGCCGACCGCCCGGCGCTTCGCCTCGTCGGATGCCGAGACGTAGTATTTGTCGGTCACGGCCGAGCCCGGCGCATGGCCGAGGATCGACTGGAGCACCCGCTGCGGCACCCCTTGGTCGACGGCGAGCCAGGTTGCCGTGGCCTTGCGCAGGGTATGCGGCGTGATCCGGATGGGCTTGCCGTTGCGGCGAATGTCGGCGCGCGCGACGGCGGTTTGGAATGCCCGTTTGAACTCGCGGATCGGCCGGCCGGGTGTCTTGCCCGGGAAGACATACGCACCCTCGCGGGGAAGCGCCGCGAGCTCGGCCGCGAAGTCGTCCGAGATCGGCACGCGGCGGATCGACGAGCGGGTCTTCGGGGTCCAGTCTCCGTCGGGTCGGAAGGTGACGGTACAGGCTTCGAGATCGATCCGGTTCCAGGTGAGGTGGCGCGCCTCGCCCGACCGGCACCCCGTCTGTGCGATCAAGCGAACCAGCGGCTTCAGATGCTCGGGCAGATGCCCGATGATCCGCCGCACTTCGGGCTGCGTGGGCACCGCCGTTTCGGCGGAAGCCTCGGGAATACGCTCGACCACGGGGAGCGCCGCGAGCCGGCCCTTGCGATGCGCCCAGCGCAAGACCTTCATGAGCACGCGAACATCGGCATTGACGGTCGCGGGCGCGCGACCTTGCGCGAGCCGGGCGGCCTGGAACGCGGCGATGCGTTCCTCGGTGATCGCCGGGAGAGGATCGGCCCCGAACTCGGCGAGCACGGCCCGCAGGCGGTAACGGTCCGAGGCCAGCGAGCTCGGCCGCTTCTTCGCCGTCTGGACGCGAAGCGTCTGGAACGCGAGCCAATCCTCGACGACCGCGCCGAGCATGGGCGCTTCCCGTTCTTGCGGCCGCGCCCCGGACGGATCGCCGCGTCGATAGCGGCGGTCAAGTTAGCGGGCGAACCGCGTGGCGTCGTTTCGGTTGTCAAATAACTTCCGCCGCCGCCTGCCGCCCACTGATTGTCGCTGAGCAGAAGCGATTGTGAATGCGGCGAAAACCCCGCTACACTATAGGGACAGGGATGTCCGACAACCATGGCGCGCAAGGCGCGGAATCCGGACCGGAAGAACAACTTCCTGTTCAAGTTCAACGAACAGCGATTCGGCCAAGCTTCCCTGGCGTAGATGTTTCTCCACCACCACCGGTTCCTTCCCATTCCGGATCACGGCGACAGAATCACATCACAAAGTCCAGAATCAAGAATTTTTCAGAGCTTTACCTTGAAACCCATTGATTAGGATGACGTAAAACGTTGGAGTACAGAGCATGAGATTTAGCTGGATCCGGAATCGATCCCTTCTTTGCCTAGTGTTTCTCACGATCGTTTTAGGCGTCCTGCTGCTGCGGGGAATTGGCGACAGTAATCTGGGGTATCCGGATGCGGATCGAATATTGATGGATGGCGTTTTCATCAGGGATGCGGTTGTCGATTTTCCTCTCTTTTCCCCTCTGGATTATGCTTACAACTACTTCGCCCAATATCCCGCACTAAGTATCGGCTATCGCCCACCGTTGTTTCCGGCGGTCGAGGGGGTTTTTAACTTGATATTCGGCGTCAATATTTGGAGCAGTCGACTTGCGCTGTTCCTTTTTGCAGTGTCGGGATTGGTTGCTTGGTTCAAGCTTGCGGAGGCGATCTTCGATCGCAACGTGGCTTTTTTTTCCAGTCTCCTCTGGATGTCGACGCCGTTCCTAGCGCAATGGGGCTGGTACACCATGGCGGAGATACCGGTTCTCTCCATGGTTCTGGTCACCGCTTATTTCTTTTATCGGTTTCTGGAAACGTCGGCGGGCAAGTACCTGTACTTGACGGCAATCTTCCTGGGTCTTGCCGCCTGGACCAAACAGACGGCGGTATTCGCTGAGATCGGAAGAGCGTCGGGGAGGGAAAGAGGGTAGATCTCGGGGGTCGCCGGATCATTAAAAAAAAAAAAAAACGAAAGAGAGAG
>CAJVYZ010000621.1 GCA_913009915.1 uncultured Gemmatimonadota bacterium
CTACGTAGACGCTACATAAGTGAATTAGCTGCACTGTATCGTGACTCGTATTATATATTAGATTTGTGTCATGTTTTTTTTTTTTTTTTTTCTCTATTGTTCTGTTTTTTTTTTTAATGATCCGGCGACCACCGAGATCTACACTCTTTCCCTACACGACGCTCTTCCGATCTGGATGAATGAGAACGCTGTCACGACAACGCTCGCCCGCTTCGCCACACCCGCCGTGGTCACCTTCTTCCTGGCACCGGTTGTCGGTGAGGTTCTCTCGACGGCGACACCGCTACCCGGGTTTCTCCTGGCGTGGCTCCCGCTCGCCCTGCTCTATGGCTGCGGTGCACTGCTGTGCCGAGAGCTGGCTCTGCGGTGGGGCACAGGGTGGGTCGGCCTACTACTGCTCGGTGCGGCGTACGGGATCATCGAGGAGGGGCTGATCGTCCGCAGCTTCTTCGACCCGGCCTGGCGCGACCTCGGCGAACTTGGAATCTATGGCCGCTCGCTCGGAGTCAACTGGCTCTGGACGCTGCTGCTGATTATCTTTCACATGGCAGTCAGCATCGGTGTCACCATCGGGATCGTCGAGATGCTTTTCCCCGGCCGGAAGCACGACCGCTGGCTGGGTCGTCGAGGCATGGTTGCGTCGTCCCTGATCCTGCTCGGCATCTGCGGACTCGGGTTCTTCATGTACTCACCGCCACCCTTGTACCTGGTCTTCACCGCTCTTGTGGTCCTCGGGCTCGGCATCGCGGCCAAGATGGTCACCTATGACCCGAGAGGGGAGCCCGGAGCTGAGGTCCCTCGCCCTCGTCGGTTCTTCATCCTCGGGTTGCTTGCGATATTCGGTCGCTTCTTCGCCACGGGAATGGGCGCGGTGACGGGTGTCCACGCCACGTTCACTGCGCTTGTCATGACTGCAATCACAGCCGGATCCGCGGTTCTTGCTTTGCGCTGGTCCGGTGGGACCAAGGCATGGGACGACAGACACCGGCTGGCGCTCATCGCAGGGATCATCGCATTCCTTTCGTTCGTCAATGTTGTCACGCTTGGTGTCGTCGGCGTGTTCACCGCAGCGACCGCTGCGGGTGCGCTTCTGTGGATGCGCAATCACCTCAATAGAAGACATGGAGTCGCTGCTTCGTCGGCCGCCATCACCGTGCGTGGGAAGGGCTCGGCGTCAAGTTCGCATACTCAGCAGCCGAAGAATCATCATGAGCTCAGGGGACACAACACCGACGCGTGAGAACGCAGTGTTGTCGATCGGATGGGTCGTTGCGGTCGCCGTTCTTGCCTTCGCGGCAGCGGGCTGCGCCCAGGGGCCGGCGGAGTTTGGTGCGGAGCAGCCTCAGAGCGCGCCGTCCACTACGGATGCAGCGATCGCGACCACAGTCGCTGACACAGTGACGACCTCAACGGTGCAGCCCATCACGACTACTACGACTCTGCTTGAGCAGTCACCGGACCCGCCTCCGAAGCCGGTAGGCGAGCCAGACATCGAGCTTCTGCCTGATCTCCAGATCGGCGACATTGCCTACAGTCCCGAGACTGGAGGTACCGGCGCCGAAGAGTCGCAGGATCGATTCTTCTCGTTCGAGGAGGTGAGCGGTCATAGTTCATATCGTGCCACAATCACCAGCGTCTTCACTGCCGCGAATGGCGTATTCCCCTCATTCCTCGAGGCCAGTGTCGACGGAGCATCGATCCAGTTTCGTACATCTACGGGTTACGACGTCCCCTACGAAGTCCTGCTTCTGGAAGACGATACGTACTGGATCAAGAGATTCGGTGAGTGGACTCAGGGAGAGGGCGATGGTGACTACGGATACGCAGCTCTCCTTGGCGTGGCGATGATGCTGCCGAACTCCCAACATGGCCCCTTTTACGACACCTTCGATAGCTTGGTGTTCCGCGATTGGGAGCTGATCGACGGCGCGTGGTACGCACGGTACGATCCCAGCCCGGAGTTCGTGGCAGCTATAGGAGGCGACTCCCTTTCGCCCAGCGAAATCCCCGGTGTCAAAGGCACTGTCTGGGTCTCCCCTCTGGGGTTCATGCACTCCTACGAACTCGAACTCGAGGACACGGAATCTGGACAGAAGCTCGAAATGACCTGGCGCCTGAGCGATCTCGGTTCGACAACGGTGAGCGTTCCCGAGGGGTAGGTCGACAGGGCAACCTTGCTGAGGGGAGGTCGGGAGCACGATCGACCGCTGGGGAGACGTGCTGAGGCGCCGGTGTCCTGCCAGACTCAAGGGTGGGCCACAGGGGGTCGATACAGGTTTGTGCTCATGACCGTTTCGAGATCATCTCATGCAATGCGCGAT
>CAJVYZ010000622.1 GCA_913009915.1 uncultured Gemmatimonadota bacterium
ACCGGGCGCTGTGCAGGGAGCAACTTGGACTATCATCTGATTATAGGGCCGTAACCGGTCGGTTTGTTGAGCAAAAGATAGATTTTTTTTTTTCAAGCAGAAGACGGCATACGAGATATATCAGTGTGACTGGAGTTCAGACGCTCTTCCGATCTCAACCGGCTGCTCGCCATCATGGCGCGTACCAGCGGCTACAGTTACCCCGCCAAGTCCATGGCGCTCAGAAACCTCAACGCCATCAAGGCACTGGCCGCGGGCAACGAGACTGGCGACGTACTCACCCGGGCCCACCGCGCACATCTGGTGTACATCATCGAGGAAGGACTCGACGACTACTAACCTCCCTTGTGCCATACGACGAGCCCCCCGGCCGCCAAGCGGCCGGGGGGCTCGTCACATCTCAGGATCTCAACAATCGTGGAAGGCGCCGCTACATACCCAGCAACGGAATCCCTATGCCGAAGTTCAAGTGGATGTCATGCTGGGTCTTGAGTTCGGCCCCGGGCAAACCCACCAGCGCGGGATTCAGGTTGTAGATGTAATCCT
This sequence comes from uncultured Gemmatimonadota bacterium, assembly GCA_913009915.1. Lineage (GTDB taxonomy): Bacteria > Gemmatimonadota > Gemmatimonadetes > Gemmatimonadales > GWC2-71-9 > N074bin45. Next base: position 547 of record CAJVYZ010000622.1, read on the forward strand.
CAGCCGTCACCATCAAGTGGATGACCGGTCCCAGTCTCACGCCGAGGCTGACGCCAAGTACTCCACCAAGATCCGTGGTGTTGGACGCGCCGGCGTAGGCGTCGCCGCCACGAGAGGTCAGGCTCAGACCGCCGCTCAATCCCAGCGACAACGGACTCGACGCGGGCAACACCTGCACCCACAACTGCCCGGTGCCGGTCACCAGGTTGGCGCTGAGGGACGTATCCGGAATGCTCACGCCGCTCGAGGAGAGCACCACCGAGCTGGGCGTATAGGCGCCCGAAACTTCAATACCGAAGCGGCCAAAGCCGATCGACATGCGCCCGCCGATGGACAGGGCGATCTCCTGTTTGAGCTGGCCGATCTCACCGGGATTGCCTTGCAACGCGGCGGTCACCAGCGGAGTCGTAGGCACGTAGACGCCGATCTCGGGAGCAATGCTGAACTGAGCGTTGAGGCTCGTGGGCAGTACTACCAAGAGAGCGGCAACGAACAGCCGTGCGGCAGTCCTCCGAAACCAATCCATGTCTCGACTGAACCAATCCATATCCCGCATGATCGTCTCCATGTGTATGTATCAGTCACCCAAGCCACCCAAGCCACCCAGCCGGCCCATCGTCAGGGCAAAATGGCAATCGGCAGGCCACCGACACGCCTGCTCTAAGTTGCTATCATTCAAGAAGTTACTTACCAAGTGCAGAATTTGGCACTGGGCTGACCTCCTAGCATTCTGCGGCAGACCATGGCATGGGCGTGTGATCTGAACCCCAAACTCATACCTTTCCCGGACCCTCGTCCGGAGACCGACCATGCGCTGGAAATCCCTCCTCCTCGTTGCCTTGCTTACGGGAACCGCCGGAACCATCGCGGCCCAAACCGAACACGGCGCGTTCGTCATGACGCTGGGGAGGGACACGGTAGCCATCGACCAGTACGCCAAGACCGCCCGGTTCCTGGACGGCGCGCTGCTGATCCGAAGCCCGGTGACGAGAGTGGCCACCTACAAGGCCCGCTTGCGAGAGGACGGCACCATCGAGCGGCTCGAGAGCCGGTGGTGGACCCCAACACCTGACGCCGGACCGCCACAGCCGGCGGACGTGGTCGCCACTTTCTTCGGCGACAGCGTGAGGATCGACTACATGCGCGGGAGCGACATCCGACAAGTCACGGCAGCCGCCGGTCATGGAACGGTTCCCCTGGTGCACTCCGTGTACTCGGCGGTGCTCTACGAGCAGGCCTTGCGGCAGGGCTTCGCCGCCGGGAGCAGGGATTTCTCGGTGGAGTGGCTGGCGCTCGACCGGCGGGGGCGGGTCAGTAGCACTCCGGTTGCCGCCCGAGGCCAGGATTCGGTGTCAATCGGTTTCTTCGCCGGAACCATGGTGGCCCGAGTGGACGACATCGGGCATATCCTGGGGCTCCATGGACAGGAATCCACCGCCAAGTTCACAGCCGAGAGGGTGGCGGATATCGATATGGAACTGGTGGCTGCGGACTTCGGAGCCAGGGATGCCGCCGGCCGAGGTTTGGGCACCATGTCACCCCGCGACACAGTGCGCGCCTTGGTGCTGGGCGCAACGCTGGAAGTGGACTATTCGCGCCCCAGCAAGCGTGACCGAGTCATCTGGGGTGGAGTGGTACCCTGGAACACAGTGTGGCGAACTGGAGATCGGAAGAGCGTCGTGTAGGGAAAGAGTGTAGATCTCGGTGGTCGCCGTATCATTAAAAAAAAAACATACATCTGGTCACTCTCGAGTAGATATGCACGAGTCC
>CAJVYZ010000623.1 GCA_913009915.1 uncultured Gemmatimonadota bacterium
TCTTTGCGGTCAAACTCGCCGGAAGCTAACCCGAGCACCAATGCTTCACTCTCGTCCACACTCGCAATGGGGTCGTAGCCGTTGAGCATCAAGAAGGTTTCGACCGCCGCATGGCCCACGCGCTTGTTGCCGTCAACAAACGGATGATTCTGGATGAGGGAGAATCCTAGCGCGGTCGCCTTGGTCACCAGGTCAGGGTAGAGGTCACTGCCTTCGAATGTCATCCGTGGCTGGGCGATGGCCGACTCGAGTCCCCCGAGGTCCCGGATGCCACCAGCTCCGCCAGTGAGCGAAAGAAGGCGATGGTGTAGCTCAAGCACTTCACTGAGAGTGAGGTAGCGCACCATTAGGCCAAGCGCTGATACAGTTCTCGGTTCTTCTCAAGAACCCTCGTAGCAACTTGGTCGAAGTCTGCCGCCGGCTGCGCGAGAAGGTCACGCACAGCAGCGGCCGCTAGCTGAGCAACGGGCACGTTCAGGCGCTCGGCTTCAGCCGCCAGGCGTTTGGCGGTGTCATCAGTGAGATCGATCGAAAGGGGCATCGTGAACCTCCTCTTGGAAGATAAAGAACCCCAGACTTTACGACAATTCTTCAGGGCAGCCTTGTATCTCTGATCTACCGTAGATCATAGATTCTGACCAGGGTGGTAACCCGTTCGGCCTATGGGCCTCGAGCCCGCACGTTAGCCTGGGTGCCACCTGTGGTTGATCGCCAGAGCCCGAACAGTTGCCTGGGGGCTGGACCCCGCATCACGCAAGGTTGGGCCACGTCGATCGTCTCTTGCCCGGAGGCATGTATGGACTGCTACATCGGCATCGATGTATCGAAAGCTACGCTCGACGTCGCCTCGCTTCCCAACGGGGAGAGCTGGACCGTCACCAATGACGACCTGGGCCTGGCCGAGCTCACTCCGCGTCTCGTCGCTCTGGCCCCCGCGCTCGTCGTCCTGGAGGCCTCCGGCGGCTTCGAGATGCTCGCCGCCATCACCCTCGCCAAGGCCGGGCTCCCTATCGCCGTGGTGAACCCGCGCCAGGTGCGTGACTTCGCCAAGGCCCTGGGCCGACTGGCCAAGACCGACGCCCTGGATGCCGGCATCCTCGCCGAATTCGCCCAGCGCGTGCGCCCCGAGCCACGCCCACTCCCCGACGAAGCCGCCCAACTGCTGGACAGCCTGCTCACGCGCCGCCGCCAGCTAGTCGATATGCTCACGGCCGAGAAGAATCGCCTCGGCTTTGCCCGCGGCCCGGTCAAGCGCGACATCAACCGGCACATTCGCTGGCTCGAGAAGCACCTGGCCGACGTCGATGGTGACCTGCAAGACGCCATCGCCGCGAGCCCACTCTACCAAGCCAAGGCGGACCTGCTACGCAGTGTCCCAGGAGCCGGGCCGGTTACCACACTTACCCTGATCGCAGCACTGCCGGAGCTGGGACATCTCTCGCGGCATCAGATTGCCGCTCTCGTCGGGGTCGCACCGTTGAATCGGGACAGCGGGACGATGCGCGGCAAACGAATGGTCTGGGGCGGTCGCGCGCCGGTCCGTGCAGTGCTCTACATGGCCGCGCTCGTCGGTATCAAGCACAACCCCGTGCTGCGCGTGTTCTATGAACGGCTACGTGCAGCCGGTAAGCCCTTCAAAGTTGCGGTCACTGCATGCATGCGCAAACTGCTCACGATCCTCAACGCCATGCTGCACCAGAACCGACCCTGGGACCCACAACACTCTTGACTTTCAAGACACTTGCTAACGTCCTGCCGTTGAACTGCGGGCCGCACTCCGGACATGCCGAAATGAACGGCCAGGCCTACCCATACTGACGACTTGCACGATCTCTGGCCCACCGGGCCCGCTGTTCCAATGGCCCGTTAGAAACCGGTCGCTACGGTAGGGCCACCACCACATCCACAACAAGCGAAGAGGGACTTCTCCCCGGCTCAATGAAAACGAGAGGAGCCCGCTCCACCACGCCAAGAATGCCACCAGGCGGGGTCGAATTCCAGGCCGTAACTCTAGCTACGAGGGGATGCGACTCTGGTCCCCGTTGAAGGATGATCGATGTCAATGTGACCGAGTACTCGCCACGACTATCAGTCGTAGTGTGCTCGAAGGCGTATTGCTCCCACCCGCCCGCCTCAATTCTTGCACTGTCCCCTTCGACTACCTCAACATGCAAGATCGGAAGAGCACACGTCTGAACTCCAGTCACACTGATATATCTCGTATGCCGTCTTCTGCTTGAAAAAAAAAAACAAAAAATTAATAAAAAAACATTTGCCCAAAGCCAAAATCAAAACCAGAGAATCTCACACTA
>CAJVYZ010000624.1 GCA_913009915.1 uncultured Gemmatimonadota bacterium
CTGTTAGATGATGATGTTACTTAGGTGGATGAGGATAGTAGTTTGATTTTTTTTTTTTTTCAAGCAGAAGACGGCATACGAGATATATCAGTGTGACTGGAGTTCAGACGTGTGCTCTTCCGATCTGTAGTGGGCCAGCCCCATCCCGGACCGCCGACGCAGCAGGGCCACCCAAACCCAGGGTAGCCCCACCAGGGATAGAAAGTGTACGCCTGGTAGTTGCGGCTGGCCGTAATGGAGATAGAGGTGATGACGTCTGGCTGGAAACCTTGGCTCGGTGCGGAATCGATGTATCCCAGATTTCTCATGTTGGTCCGCACCAGATCGATCATATCTTGATCGAACTGGCGCGAGATAGACACCGTGTCGCCCGGGTTGGCGGCGTCCCGGAGATGGATGACCGTGTCGAGTTGGAAGAAGGTTCGGTTGGTTTGGTAATTGAACGCTGTGTCGTAAACGGTCGCCACCAGGTCCAGTTCGCCGATGTTGGTCGGCTCCCCGGGGTAGCAGGCTACGACGGCCGTGATGGCCAGCGCTGCCACGGCCCCCAGGGCACGTCCGCGGCCCCAGGTGAGCCGATTGAACTTCTGTCGGTGCATTTACTTCCTCCAAAAAAAAGTCGGGCCGGCTGGCCCGTGGGTCCATCGTGCAGCAAGTCTCGGCGCCGGCATAAATCGGCGGCCGGGACGATTGGGCCGGGCTTTGAGCCCGGCGGTGCAGCGTAACGTAATGGGGTCCCCACCCGTACGGCCAGCTACCGCACGGGTTTCACCCGGATGCCGGTGAGGGAATGCCAGGAATATCGAATGCCACGAATATCGGATAGTGAAGTTCTACCATTCCACCATACTTCGTTATTCGATATTCCTGGCATTCAACACCCGCCTACTGGATCAGCGGCAGCGACTGGGCTATCTGCAAATCGATCAGCAAAGCGATCTGGTTCTCGATTTGCAGGAACTTGGCCGCCGTCACGGATCCGAGCGCCTTCTCCACCCGCTTGAAGTATTTCTTGCGGAGCTTGAGGCGGTCCTCGTCGATCCGGAGGGCCCGGCTGGCCAGGTCCTTGGCCATCTCATCCGACAGGCTGTCGTAGTTGGCGGCGTAGTCCTTGATCAGCGCCAGCATGTCGTCGCCGATCTTGGTGGCTTCGAATTCGTAATCGCGGTAGATGGGCCAGAACACCGCCGAAGCGGAATCGCTGAACTGCATGACTTCGGTGATGATGGCAACACGCTGCGTCTTGACGTCCGACCGCAGCAGCTCGACATAGGCGTCCTGTTGAGCCTGGGCCATAGCAGGCATGGCCATCAGAGCAACGAGCCAAAGCAACTTACGCATGGTAATTCCTTGATTAGCGGGATCAACTAGGGTGCCGGCCCGAGTCTGTGCTCGGCAGGGACGGCTACAGTGCCCGGGAAGATAGCCTGACGGCCGGAGAATGCTGAATATTGGATGCCACGAATCTTGAATGGTGATGTGAGGTTGGAATGGGGACTTTCACTATTCAATATTCGTGGCAGTCATTATTCAACATTCATCTAGTACCGCCCCGTTCCATGGCGTCCAACTCGGCTAGCAGGACGTCGGCCCGTTCCCGCATCGGCTCGATTGTCTTGAGTCGCAAGGCGACCCGCCGGCCGTTATTGACGTCTCCCAGGTCGCGGTAGAGCACCGCCAGCGCAAACAACAGCTCCCGGTCCCTGGGGTGGGTCAGGAGGCCCTCCTCGAACACCGAGATAGCCTCATCACTCCGGTCGGCTCCGCTCAGCGCGACTCCGTAGACGTACACGAACCGGGCCTGATCCGGTGCCGCCTCGGCGGCCAGCCGTAATTGTTCCACTGCCTCGTCCAAGCGACCGGTACGGACCAACAGTAGGCCCAGTGCGTGACGGACGGGGGCGGTCTCGACCACCTCTCCCAGCGCCTGGTGCAGCACCGTCTCGGCCTCACCGTCGCGGCCTTGCGCGCGGTACAGGTCCGCCAGGTTCACGTAGGCCGGCAGCCACTCCTGGTCGAGATCGATGGCCTCTCGGTAGGCTGCTTCCGCCGCCTCGGGCCGACCGCGGGCTGCTTCCACCAGACCCGCGTTCACATGGGTCGTCGGGTGGTCGGCATCGAAGGTCTGGATGGCCAGGTATTCCTCGATGGCGCGGTCGAGCGCCGCCTGCTGCTCGGGACTCAGCCGTTCCCTGGATGTGCCCGCCAAAACCCGGCCCGCCCCGCCCCAGATCGGAAGAGCGTCGCGTAAGGACAGAGTCTAGTTCCCGGGGGTCGCCGTATCCTTAAAAAAAAAAAACATTACAAA
>CAJVYZ010000625.1 GCA_913009915.1 uncultured Gemmatimonadota bacterium
ATCACACATCGTCTTTTAAGGCGTCATACGAGATATATCAGTGTGTTTGTTTTTTTTTTTTACTGCTACGGCGCCCCCCGAGATCTACCCTCTTTCCCTCCCCGACGCTCTTCCGATCTTCCCTCAGCGCCTGCCGCATGTTGATCGCCACCAATCCGAACAACCCGATGGTGAACAGCGAGAAGGCGATGGTGGTAATCGAGAGCACCGACAGGAGCGGTGCCCGCCGGAACGATTGCAGCGCCTCCCGCAGCAGGAGCCTCAACCGGCCGCCTCGTCCGGGCGATCTTCTTCGGCGCTGTCGAACACGACGCCGCCACTGCGGAGCTCGATGGTCCGGTACGGGGCTTGCCGCACCAATTCGAGGTTGTGCGTGGCCATGAGGACGCAGGTGCCGCCGACGTTGATGTCGCGTAGCAACTTGAAGATGCCGCGGCTGGCCCGTTCGTCGAGATTGCCGGTTGGTTCGTCCGCCAGTAAAATCGGCGGATCGTTGACCAGGGCCCGGGCGATAGCCACCCGCTGCTGCTCGCCGCCGGATAACTCCGGCGGGAAGGCCTTCATTTTGGAGGCGAGTCCGACCTGGGTCAGCACCCGCGTCACCCGGCTGGGGATGGTATCGGCCTTGGCGCCGGTGACCTCGAGTGCAAACGCGACGTTCTCTTCCGCCGTGCGGTCTTCCAGCAGCCGGAAATCCTGGAACACGACCCCCACCCGGCGGCGCAAGCGGGGAATCTCCGACCGCCCCAGGCTGGACACCAGGAATCCCGATACCCGGACCTCGCCGTGGGTCGGGCGTTGCTCGGCGTGCAGCAGTTTCAGGATGGTGCTCTTCCCGGCGCCGGAGTGGCCGGTAAGAAAGAGGAACTCGCCCTTCGACACCCGGAAAGACACGTCCTGTAGGGCGACCTCGCCCTTGGCGTAGATCTTGGTAACACTGTGGAAGCGAATCACGGCCTGAAGAATAGAAGTGTGACGGGAACGATGTCAAAGGAGAGCGCCGACCCGTGCGGCGCCGGAACAGCTTAGCCGTTCAAGGCCTGGTCGAGATCGGCGATGATGTCGTCGGCGTCTTCGATGCCGCAGCTCAACCGGACGAACCCGTCGGGGATGCCGATAGCCGCGCGCTCTTCCGTTGTTTGCTTGGCGTGGGACGTCAGACGCGGTTCGGAAATGAGGCTTTCGACCCCCGCCAGGCTGGGCGCGTGCCGGATCAGCTGCAGGCGCGCCAGGAAGCCCTCGACCGCGGCCACCCCGCCGGTCAGTTCGAGTCCTACCATCCCGCCATAGCCGTCGAGCACCCGGGCGGCCAGTTCGTGGTCCGGATGACTTGCCAGGCCGGGATAGTGGACCCGGGCCACGGCAGCATGTTCCTCGGCCCACTGGGCGATCGCCAGCCCGTTGGCATTGTGACGCTCCATGCGCACTGCCAGGGTGCGCATGCCGCGGTCGATGAGCCAGGCGGCGTGAGGGTCGATCGATTGGCCCCACACCCGGAGGAGTCGCACCACCTCCCCGATCAACGACTCCGATCCGGCCACGGCCCCCCCGATGACATCGCTGTGTCCGTTGAGGTACTTGGTGGCGCTGGTAATTACGATGTCGGCCCCGTGTTCCAGCGGGCGGAAGTTGATCGGGCTGGCGAACGTGGCGTCCACCAGGAGTGCCAGTCCGTGTTCGTCCACCAGCGCCGCCACCGGATCGAGATCGGCGATCCTGATGGTGGGGTTGATCGGTGTCTCGATGAAGAGGGCGCGGGTATTCTTGCGGAGGGACGTTCGCCAGTGCCGGGCCTGAGTAGGATCGACATAGGTCACCTCGATGCCGAACCGTCCCAGCTCATCGTCCAGCAGGGCGCGGGTGCCGCCATAGATCCAGGCGCTGGCGAGGAGGTGGTCGCCGGGGCGCAGCACCGCCAGATGGGCCAACGCCGTGGCGCCCATCCCGCTGGCCAGAAAGACCGCGTCCTCGGCGCCCTCCAGGAGGGCGTACTTGCGCGCGATATCCAGCTGATTGGGGTTGTTCCCATAGCGGGTGTAGCGGACGTCTTCGTCGGAACCGACCGGGTTGGTGAACGTGCTGCTTTGGTAGATGGGTGGAGCGACCGGGCTCCAATCGGGCGGCCGGCGGGGCAGCCCGTGAACGGCGATGGTGGATCGGCCGAAGCCGGTGCGGGGGCTCATTAGAGTGGCAGCGGCCGGTAGCGGCCGCTGTGGGCCACGACCAGCCGCAACAACGCCAGCGAGATCGGAAGAGCACACGTCTGAACTCCAGTCAACCCGAGATATATCGTATGCCGTCT
>CAJVYZ010000626.1 GCA_913009915.1 uncultured Gemmatimonadota bacterium
TACGAGCTATATCAGTGTGACTGGAGTTCAGACGTGTGCTCTTCCGATCTGACCCATCATTGGCTGCCCCCCATGACCGCATCTTGGTACCACAGCCAGAACTCTCGAACGCCCTGCTCGACGGTGATCGTGGGGACATACCCGAGGAGCTCTCGTGCACGATCGATGTTGGCGTAGGTGTACTCCATGTCGGCGGGCGGCATGGGCCGGTCGATCAGGTTGGAGACCTGGCCTGCCTGTTCCTCGATCAGCCGAACGAAATCGGCCAGTAGGGTCGGCTTGCCGCGACCGAGATTGATCACCTCGTATCCGAGGGGCCGATCCGCCGCGGCGAGCAGACCCTGCACGATGTCATCCACGTAGGTCCAGTCCCGGTGCATCTGGCCGTTGTTGTACACAGGTACTTCTTTGCCGTGAAAAATGTTGTCCAGCACCAAGTAGGCCATCATGTCCGGACGACCGCGCCGGCCATAGACGGTGAAGAAACGAAGTGCTGTGAAGTTTTGCCCGAAGAGGTGGAAGTACGAATAGCCGAGGAGCTCGGCTGCTCGCTTGCTGGCCGGGTACGGAGCGAGGGGGCGGTCCGCGCCGTCCGTCTCGATGAACGGGATCACTTTGGTCCGGCCGTACACGGAGGAGGTCGACGCGAAGACGAACGGTGGCTGGCCATGGCGTTGCGCGGCCTGGAGGAGTGTGAGTGTTCCCCCGAGGTTTACGTCGAAATAGAGCCTCGGGTCCTCGATCGAGGCACGGACACCCGCCATCGCGGCGAGGTGGATGATCGCGTCGAAATCATGCTCCGCGAACAGGCCCTCCATCGCGTCCTCGTCCCGGATGTCTTCCGTGTGGAAGATGAATTTCTGCGGGTCCGGAGCGGTGGTACGAACTTCCTCTAAGTTCGCATGCTTGCGACCCGGGTCGTAGTAGTCATTGAGGTTGTCCACCCCAACGACCGTGTCGCCACGGCGCAGCAACGCGGATGCGGTGTTGCTCCCAATGAAGCCGGCCGCGCCGGTCAGCAGGATCTTCTTCATCTCCCCCACGTGCCCCTCGAGTATAGGCCCTTGTCCACCCACATTGCTTGGTCCGAATGCGCGCGGCGGAATATCATACCCACGTGCAGGCCATGCTCTTAGCAGCCGGGCTCGGAACGCGCCTCCGACCGCTGACCGACCTTCGGCCCAAACCCATCGTCCCTGTCGCGAACCGGCCGCTCGCAGCGTTTGCGATGGAGCATTTGGCTCGGAGCGGTGTCCACAGTGTTGTCGCCAACACACATCCGCAGCCCGAACAGGTGGAAAGCGCCTTGAAAGCGGCATGCCCAGCCGGTCTCGATCTTCGATTTTCCCGTGAAAAGACTCTGCTGGGGACCGGTGGAGGCCTTCGCAAGGCAAGCCTTTCGTTTGATGACCCGCGGGCTCCCGTCGTGGTCATGAACGGCGATACGCTGTTTGCGCCCGACCTCCGTCGCGCCTGCGCCGAGCACTTGGCCCGAGGTGCTGTGGCAACGATGATACTTCGGCGAACTCTGCACCCAGAGCGTTTCGGGGCGATCGGGCTCGATGGCGATGGCTGGGTTCGAAGCCTCCTCGGTGTCCCGGGCGACGCCGATGTCCGTGACTCGCTCATGTTTACGGGCGTTCACATCCTGGCGCCGGAGGCCTTCTCGGCCATGCCCGAAACGGGGTGCGTCATCCGGACGGCCTACCGACACTGGGTAGACACTGGAGCGCCCGTTCTCGGAATCATCGATAACTCCCGTTGGGCGGATCTGGGCACGGTTCCGGACTACCACCGACTAAACCTCGAACTCGCCTCAGGTTTATTCCCCTGGCATGGGGTCGAGAGTCACGACGGGTGCATCTTGCCAGCTTCGGTCGAGCCCTCCGCGAACATCCGGCAGAGCGTCGTCGGAGCGAATGTGAGTATCGGACGAGGCGTGGCCCTGGATCGGTGCGTCGTCTGGCCTGGGACCAAGGTGACCAGCGCGGCGACCAACGCGGTGCTCACGCCGAAGCACCGAATCGAGGTCGGCAGAGACTTTTAGCCGCACTCAGTTCAGATCCTGTGCGACCATCCGCGCGCAATGAAGCGTCCGTCTTGCCTTATCCTCGGCTTCTTGTTGAGATCGGAAGAGCACACGTCTGAACTCCAGTCACACTGATATATCTCGTATGCCGTCTTCTGCTTGAAAAAAAAAAATACATATATTTTATATTATTTTTTTCCATCACATACTCATCTCTATTCCCATCCTACTCCAACATATCTCCTTCAGAACCGACTAGCCCACATCTTACCC
>CAJVYZ010000627.1 GCA_913009915.1 uncultured Gemmatimonadota bacterium
CGAGGAGGTGGCTCAGACCGCTTAGCGGTAGTTCCCCAGGGGTCGCCCGTTCACTCGGATGAACATCGTGGCCCGGATGCTCGGGGGCCACCGGTTCAGAGGCTTCGGCGACCCAGAGTGAGCACCATCCCTACGCTGCCTCCTAGTCCCTCAATTGATCGAGCAAACGCTGGGCCGACCGCTGGGAAAACCCCGGAAGCTCGGCTATCTCCGCCGCCGTCGCCGACTTGACGCCCGCCAGGCTGCCGAAGTGCTGCAACAGCCGCTGGCGCTTGGTGGGGCCGATGCCCGGCAACTCCAATAGCTGGGATGTGATCGTCCGGGCCGAGCGCCGCTTGCGGCTGTAGGCCAGGCCAAAGCGGTGCGCCTCGTCGCGGGCGCGTTGCAACAGCCTGAGTGAGGAACTGCGACGGGACAGCACCAATGGTTCGCTCCTGCCGGGGAGGAATACCTCCTCTTCCCTTTTGGCCAAGCTGGCCAGCGGGAGGTCGGCAAGATCCAACTCTTTCAGGGCACGCCACGCGGCGTTGAGCTGTCCTTTGCCTCCGTCGATGATCATCAGGTCCGGCATGGCCTTGTCTTCGTCACGCCGCCGAGTGAGGTAGCGGGTTACCACTTCGTGGATGGCGGCGTAGTCGTCCTGCTGCTCTGCCTGCTCTGCTCCCTTGATCTTGAACTTGCGGTATTCGGCTTTGCGCGGCCGGCCGGCTTCGAACCAGACGAGCGATCCGACGGTGTCGCGTCCCTGGTTGGTTGAGATGTCGATGCAAACGAGACTGCGGGGCACGACGGTGAGGCCCAGGTCTCTCCCCAAGGCATAGACGGGATCCTCGGCCCGCTCTTCCGTTTCGAACGACTCGAGCCGCAGGCTCTCCATGAGGTGGCGGGCGTTCTGGTCAGCCAAGTCCATTAACCGGGCGGCCGTACCGCGCTGGGGGACCAGTAACCGGGCGGGATCGAGCAGATCTTCGAGGGCAGTCGAACCGGCCGGGAGGAACGGCAGGATCACCTTCCGGGCGCGGTCCTCCACCGGGAGGTAGTAGCGGGTCATGAAGGCGCTCAGGACGTCGGCGTCGTTGGTGTCGGCCACGTTCTCGAGGAAGCGGTGGTCGCGCGACATGACCTTGCCGTCGCGGACCCGAAGGATGACGCCCACGGCATCGTTGCCATCCCGGGCGTAGCCGACCACATCGGCAGCTCCGGTGCCTATTGTTTCGACCGCCGCGGGAGATTCTAGTTGTTCCAACCAGGTGAGGGTGTCGCGCAGGGTGGCCGCTCGCTCGTAGTCTAGGCGCTCGCTCGCCTCGGCCATCAGCCGGCGCACGTGCGAGCGGACGTCGGTGGTGTGCCCCTTGAGGAAAGACACCACCTCGTCGATCATCGCCCGATACTCCGCCACGTCCTGCCACCCGACACACGGTGCCCGGCACTTGCCTATGTAGTAGTCCAGGCAGGGGCGGTCGCGGCGCTGGCGCGGCAGATCGTCGGGGCAACTGCGGACTTGAAACAGTCGCCGGACCAACCCGAGCATGCGCCGCAGGGTGCCGACATCGGTGTAGGGTCCGAAGTACCGGGCGCCGCGAATGTCACGACGCCGAGTGACCAGCACCCGGGGGAACGGTTCCGCCAGGGTGACGGCGATGGAGGGGTAGCTCTTGTCGTCCTTGAGGCGGACGTTGAATCGGGGCTGGTATTCCTTGATGAGATTGTTTTCGAGGAGGAGAGACTGCGCTTCGCTCTCGACCACGATGGTGTCGAGGTCGGCGATGTGTTCCCGCAGGAGGAGGTCCTTGGGGGAGTGGTCGCCGGGGGCGAAGTAGCTCTTGGCTCGCGGGCGCAAGCGCTTGGCCTGACCCACGTAGATGACCGTGCCCTGGCGGTCCTTCCACAGATACACGCCCGGGGCGTCGGGGAGGTTGTCGAGTTTGCGTTGTAGCGTGTCGGTCATGGAATTGCAGCCAGTTGAATATCGAATATCGAACATCGACTGCCAGGAATATCGAAGTGAACTAGGAATTCACAAATCACTTCGATATTCGATATTCTGGGCATTCGATATTCCTGGCATTTCCTAGTCTCGTCGTTTGGTGAGCGCCCGTGCCTGCGGCACCCGGAACACCCAGGTGAGCCCCAGGTAGACGATCCCGTAGACTCCAAGAACGATAACGGCGAGCGGGATGGGATGGAGAGTCTCCACGGTCTGGCGCACGGCCGTCGCCAGGACGGCGGCGAGGACGGCGGACAGGAGAACGGCCGCTGTGTGCCGGATGGGCAGATCGGAAGGGCGTCG
>CAJVYZ010000628.1 GCA_913009915.1 uncultured Gemmatimonadota bacterium
AAGACGGCATACGAGATATATCAGTGTGACTGGAGTTCAGACGTGTGCTCTTCCGATCTAGCGCTCGTTGGAGTCGATCACCACGCTAATGCCGTCCGGCAGATGCAGCAGCTCCACCCGGGTGCGTGAGCGGTGCGCCCGGATACCGGTTTCGGTGCGGAAGAATATCTGCTCCCGCACCTCACCGTCAGGACCGCGCTTCTGTACCGTCAGGAACTCGCACCGCTTGCGGCTCCCCCGGTCGAGCGCCACGGTGATCTTGCGGCCCACTCGTCCCAGGTGGGCCACCCGCTCGTGTTCCACCGGCTCCAGGTACTCGTCGGCATCCAGGCTGGTCTCGCGCAGACAGAAGATTTGCTGCCCCGGCCCCGGCCAGCGAGCCTGGGCCCGCACCGCCAGAATCTCCCGGCCGCCCTGGCGGATGGTTATGCGAAAGGGGAACCGGCGGTGCTGGGTGCGTTCGACGATCCACTCGGCGCTGACAGGTTGGGGCACGGAGGGCATGGTGAGATTCTAAGGGTTTTGGGGCGGAGGGGTAGGAGCTGGAGCTGGCTGGGATTCCGGGGTTCCGGCATTTCGGGAATCCGAAATTGATCGATTTGGTTAGGGCGTGACCCCAATCCCACATTTTCGGACTCCCGGAATATCGGAATCCCGAAATCCCATCCGCAACACCACCAACCGTGCTCTCATACCTGGTGCGGTAGAGCTGACCAAACGCACCGGTTCCTACGTGTTGCCCAATCTTTCCGCCTTCGAGATCATGGCCGTGCAGTGGGGCCGCCCGTTCGCGGTCGATAGCTTCCTGTCACAACCGGAAGTTCGCTACCTGCATCCGTCCTACCGCCAGTCGTGGCGTAGCGAGCCCCCTCCTACTCCGCCCCCAACTTTTCGAGCATCGCCGTCGCGTTGGTGTTCCCCGAGTTCAAGTCGAGCGACTTACGATAGAACTCCACCGCCCTCTCGTTGTCCCCGGCATTCATGTAAGCCTCAGCCAGACTGTCGTACACGTTGAATGAATTGGGATTGGCAGCCACGTTCAGCTCGAACACCACGGTGGCAGCCGCCAACTGTCCCGAGCCCATGAGCCGGTAGCCCAAGGCGTTGACATCGCGCTCGGTGAACAACGCTGCGGTGACCGGATTGTCCATCCAAGATTGGTGGGCCGCACGCATGGCAGCTACGCCGCCGCTATTGAGCGCCGTCTGCATGACCGAACCGAGGCTGGGCAGGGTGACTTGCCGCACGATGCTCTTCTTGATTGGCGGCGTCTCGATCGTGGGGGGGAACCGGTTCACGAAATCGTTGACGTACAGCCGGTCACCCTGGGGGCCAGTGGCGATGCCGTTGGGCCAGGAGAACGTGGCCTCCAGCCCGGGTCCGTCCGCTTCACCGATCTGGCCGGTGCCGGCCACGTGGACCACCTCGCTGCCGTCCATGCTCACCCGATACAACCGGTGGCTCTGGAACGCCGTGACGTAGAGATTCCCCCTGGCAATGGCCACGTGACCGTTGCCGTTGCCGGGGATGGTCGCCAACTCCCGCACTTCCCCGTCGGCCGACACGGCCAGCAGCTTGCCGCCGGTGAAGTTGGCCACGTAGTAGGTGCCGTCCGGCCCCCGGGTGATGCCGTTGGGACAGTTCAACAACGGCGACTCGGCGAAGGTCGATACCTCCCCCTCAGCTGTTACCCAGCTAAGCGTATTGGCCCGGCAATTGGTCACCACCAGGTTGTCGGCCGAGTCGACGGCGATCCCTACGGGACCCCGCAGGCCCTCGGCGAAGGGTGACACGACGCCGTCCCGATCGATGCGGACGATATAGTTGCCGAAGAAGTTCGACTGCAACAGCCGGCCCCGGGAATCGACTGCGTTACCCGACGCGCCGTACAATCCGGTGGCGAACACGCTGGTCCGTCCGTCGGGCATGACCTTGTAGACCACGTCCCCGAAGGTGGCCACGTAGATGGCCCCCGAGCGGTCCACCGCCACGCCGCCCACGGCGCCCACCAGCGTGTCGCTGACGGTGCGGACCTTGACGCCGGAAGGCGCCCCAGCTGGAGAAGGGGCGGGAGCTGACGATTGAGCTGGAATCGTGGCCGGGACCAGGACCGCGAGCAGCAGTCCCGGGACGATGCGAGGGGTGCGGCGGAGCATGACAGATCGGAAGAGCACACGTCTGAACTCCAGTCACACTGATATATCTCGTATGCCGTCTTCTGCTTGAAAAAAAAAAATTTCCATACCCCTTCCTTCACATACATCTCTTCCTTCCATACTCCCCTCACC
>CAJVYZ010000629.1 GCA_913009915.1 uncultured Gemmatimonadota bacterium
GACGTGTGCGCTTCGGAGCTCGGAGACGCCGGGCAACGGAGACCACGTAGATGGAGGTGTCGCCGCCGCCGACGCAGACGATCTTGGGCGGGACGATCTTCAGCCGGCCGGTGTTGAACGCCTCCAGGAACTTGATGCCGGTGACGCAGTTCGGCGCGTCGGCACCGGGCGTCGGCAGCGGACGTCCGGCCTGGCAGCCGAGGGCCCAGATGAGCGCATCGAACTCCTTCTCGACTTCGGCACTCGATACGTCGCGACCCACACGGGTCCCCATCCGCACTTCGATCCCACCGAGATCGAGAATGCGCTGGATCTCGCGGTCGAGGACGTCCCGCGGCATACGGTAACGGGGGAGTCCGTAGCGCATCATGCCGCCGAGTTCGTCGTGTTCGTCGAAGATCGTGGATGCGTAGCCGCGACGGCGCAGGTGGTAGGCGGCCGACAGCCCGGCCGGTCCCCCGCCGATGATCGCGACCTTCTTGTCGCTCAGGGCGGGTGCCGCCGCGTACGCGAAGTTCCCGCTGATCGCGGTATCGCCGATGAACTGCTCCACTGCGTTGATTCCGACGAAGTCATCGACATCGTTGCGATTGCAAGCATCCTGGCAGGGTGCGGGACAGACGCGTCCCATCACCGACGGAAACGGATTGGCGTCGGTCAGGCGCCGGAACGCATATTCCTGGCGACTCATGTCCGCCGACGGACGCTCGATGCCGCGCATGATCTGCAGGTAGCCGCGGATCTCCTCACCGGCCGGGCAACCGCCCTGGCACGGCGGCGTGCGCAGCACGTAGGTGGGGCACTTGTTGGAGTGGTCGCCCTCGAAAATCTGCTCCCGCCAGTTGATCCAATCATGGTCGCCGTTTCGGAACTTGCGAAAAGTCAGCTTCGGCTCCTGGATTTCATCACGCGACATCGACATGTGCGTTCTCCTGTAAGGTCAATCTTCGATTCCGCGAAGCCGCCACGCGGCTGTCCCTATCTATTGCTTGGCCCCGAGGACCACTGCGTCGCCCACCAACTGATGCACGGAAATGATCTGATCCCTGGAAAAATTGTAGTACGGGAATACCTTGGCGAACTGGGTCTTGCAGATGGCGCAGATGGCGGCCATGTGCGTCACCCCGTGTTCCTCGACGACGTGGCGCAACGCCTGCATGCGGGGGAGCGCACCCTTCACGCGCAACTCCATCAGGTCGTCGGTCAGCAGACCGCCTCCGCCTCCGCAGCAGAAGGTGGCCTCGCCGATGGTTCCCTCTTCCATGTCGTAGAAATGATTGCAAACCGCCTTGATCACTTCGCGGGGGATGATGAGCTGCCCGCCCGGCATATTGCCCATGCGGGTGGCGCGCGCCACGTTGCACGCGTCGTGGAAGGTCAGGACCCGATGGTCGTTGGCGGACTTGTCCAGGGTCAGCGCACCGCGCTGGATCAGATCATAGGTGAATTCGCAGATGTGCTGCGGCGCCGGGTAACGCGGATCGAGGAAGTCGAACGGGCCGATGAGTGTATTCCAAAAGCTGTAGGCCACGCGCCAAGCATGCCCGCACTCGCCGACGACGATGCGCTTGACGCCGAGATCGAGGGCCGCCTCACGGATACGCATCGCACCCCGC
This sequence comes from uncultured Gemmatimonadota bacterium, assembly GCA_913009915.1. Classification (GTDB taxonomy): domain Bacteria; phylum Gemmatimonadota; class Gemmatimonadetes; order Gemmatimonadales; family GWC2-71-9; genus N074bin45. The sequence goes on from CAJVYZ010000629.1 coordinate 1,617, forward strand.
TTCATGTTCTCGTAGGAGCCGATGAAGATCCCGAAATTGGCGGCCTCGGAAGCGTAGGAACTGAGCGTCCAACTGATACCCGCTTGGTGGAACACTTTACCGTAGCCTATCAGTCCGTCGACGTGCGGTTCCGCGAAGAAGTCGGCCGAAGGGGCGATGACCAGGACCTCGGCCCCCTTTTCATCGACGGGGTAACGCACATCGACGCCGGTGTCCTCCTTCACATCCTCCTCGAGACCCTCGAGGGTATTCTTCAGGGCCGGACCCGGCAGACCCAGGTTATTGCCGATAGTGAAGACTTTGCCGATGATCTCGTTGCTGTACCTGGCCCCGATCCCGACGCTGTCGAGGATTTCGCGTCCGGCCATGGTGATCTCCGCGGTATCGATCCCGTAGGGGCAGTAGACCGAACACCGGCGACATTCCGAGCACTGGTGGTAGTAGCTGTACCAGTCGTCGAGCACCTCCTTGGTCAGATCGACCGCTCCGACCAGTTTCGGAAAATGTTTTCCGGCGAAGGTAAAATGACGCCGATAGACCTTGCGCAGCAGGTCCTGCCGGGCGACCGGCATGTTCTTGGGATCGGCCGTCCCGATGAAATAGTGGCACTTGTCGGTGCAGGCCCCGCACTTGACGCAGCAGTCGAGGAACACCGGAAGCGAGG
>CAJVYZ010000630.1 GCA_913009915.1 uncultured Gemmatimonadota bacterium
TGTTCGGGTTTCTCGGTCCCAACGGCGCCGGAAAGACCACCACGCTGCGAATGATCGCCGGCATCCTCCGGCCCACCGCGGGCGTCATCACCGTGGGCGGAGAGGACATCCTCACCAACGCGATGGCCGCCAAGGCCATACTGGGATATATCCCCGACCGACCATTCGTCTACGACAAGTTGACCGGTGCGGAGTTCCTCCGTTTCGTGGCCTCGCTCTATGGTCAGGAGGGGATTGTCGTAGAGCGCCGCATCGACGAATTGCTCGAGTTGTTCGAGCTGACGCCCTGGCGCGACGAGTTGACCGAATCATACAGCCACGGTATGCGACAGAAGGTGATCATCGCCAGCGCGTTGGTACACCGGCCCAAGGTCATCGTGGTCGACGAACCCATGGTGGGCCTCGACCCCCGGAGCGCCAAGTTGCTCAAGGCGCTATTCCGCCAGTTCGTAGACCACGGCGGCACCATCCTGATGAGCACCCACACGCTGGAGGTGGCCGAGGCCATGTGCGACCGCATCGCCATCATCCAAAGCGGGAACATCGTCGCCTGCGGCACCATGGCCGAGCTGCACCAACAAACCCAGGAAGGCCTGAGCCTGGAAGATCTATTCCTCAGACTAACCGGCGGCGAAGAAGCCCAAGAACTCAGCGCCGTCCTGGGACAGTGACCTAGCCACCGTCCTCTTTTCCCTCTTAGCCCTCTTTTCCCTCTTTTCCCTCTTAGCCCTCTTAGCCCTCTTAGTCCTCTTATCCCCCTTTTAGAATGCCCCCCCAACCCTCCATCATCGCCATCGTCGCCCCCAAGTGGCGCACGGTCCTAGCCCGTCTCCGCAAGAAGGACTCGGGCGCCGGTACCCGCGCGTTGTTGCTGGCCTTGGTAGGCTTGGGGTTCTGGCTGGCGGTGTTCGGCATCATGTTCCGGGTGCTGCGTTACTTCCAGGGCGTCGAGGAAATCGGCAACCTGGTGGCCGCCAAGCTGCTGGGCGTCATCCTGTTGGCGTTTCTGTCGCTGCTGTTGCTGTCCAACCTGATCACCGCCCTCAGCACCTTCTTCCTGGCCAAAGATCTGGACATGCTGGTGGCGGCGCCGGTGGATCCGTTGCGCTTCTATCTGGCCAAGCTGGGTGAGACCGTGGTCCACTCGTCGTGGATGGTCCTGCTCATGGGACTCCCCATCTTCACCGCTTACGGCATTGTCTATCATGGCGGGCCGCTGTTCCCCCTGGTCGTGGCGGTGGCACTGATCCCGGTGTTGATCATCCCGGCGGTGGTAGGCACGGCGACGACCGTGGTGCTGGTAAACGTCTTCCCCGCCCGGCGGACCCGAGATCTGCTGAGCCTGATCGCCATCGGCGCGGCCGGCGGCGTGGTGCTGCTGCTCCGGCTGATGCGGCCAGAGCAGATCGCCCGCCCAGAGGGATTCAGAAACCTGGTAGACTTTCTCACCCTGTTGCGCGGGCCGACCAACCCGTTCCTGCCGAGCGAGTGGAGCAGCCAGATGGTGATGAACTGGCTGCTGCACGTGGCCGACCCGCTGCCGATCGTCCTGTTGTGGTCGAGCGTGGTGGCGTTCGTGGCCCTGGGGGCGGCGGTCCACGCCAAACTCTACTGGACCGGCTTCTCCAAGGCGCAGGAAGGCGCCGAGCGTTTCGTGAAGGGGCGCAAGTGGGGCGCGGTGCTGGGCTGGATCTTGAAACCCCTGCCGGTGCAACGCCGGGAATTCATTATCAAAGACCTGCGGCTGTTCTTCCGCGACACCACCCAGTGGAGCCAGCTGATCCTGCTGGTCGTCCTGATGGTGGTGTACCTGTTCAACATCCGGGCGCTGCAGTTGTTCTCAGGCGAGGAGCTGCCGTTCTTCCTGGTAACCCTGGTCGTGTTCCTCAATCAGGGGTTGGCCGGCTTCGTGCTGGCCGCCATCGCGGCGCGTTTCATCTTCCCGTCCATCTCGCTCGAGGGACGGCAGATGTGGCTGCTGCGGTCGAGCCCGCTCGACCTGGAAGCGCTGATGTGGAGCAAGTACTGGATCGGCACGCTGCCGCTGTTGCTGGTGGCGCTGATCCTCACCGTGCTGACCAACACCCTGCTCGAGGCGTCGCCCTTCATGATGGCTCTGAGTATCGGCACCATCGTGCTGTTCACCCTGGCCATCAGCGGCTTGGCCCTGGGATTCGGCGCCCTGTACCCGCAGTTCGACACCGAGAACGCGGCCCAGATCCCCACCAGTTTTGGCGGATTGGTGTTCATGATGACTACCGTGTCGTTGCT
>CAJVYZ010000631.1 GCA_913009915.1 uncultured Gemmatimonadota bacterium
TGTTGTATGTAGTTGATGGTGTAGTGTAGTTTTTTTTTTTTTGTCTTGTTTTTTTTTTTTTAATGATACGGCGACCACCGAGATCTACACTCTTTCCCTACACGACGCTCTTCCGATCTGGCTCGGCGAGATCGGCGGTGACGCGAACCAGAGTGTAGTGCACTACCAGGAAGAAGAAGGCGGCACCAGCCGCACTGAACGTGGCGCTCATCAGATTGAGACGCCAGGCGACCTCTCCCAGGGGCAGCATCATGGACCACACATGACCGAGGAGCACGAACAATGGCGTCCCCGGTGGATGGGGGATGCCCAACGTGTGCACCGCGGCGATCAGTTCGCCCGCGTCCCAGAAGGTGACCGTGGGCGCCAGGGTCAGGACGTAACCGGTCAGCACCAGGGCAAAGACGCCCATCGCCGCCAGGTAGGGCGGCTTCCATTGGCTGTTATCCATTACACTCTCGAACGAAATGTCGAAGCTGCGGGTTTCCCATCGGGAGACGGACGAGGGTCGCTGGCGGGCACCGGTGGCGTCGGGCCGTCATTCGGCCACCGACCGCGGCTCGCGCGCGGCGTGAGCCACCGCCAGCGCGTCGTGTGCGGAGCCGGGATCGTGGACCCGGAATATCTTGGCGCCACGGTCGTAGGCCAGCGCGCAGGCGGTTGCGGTCGCCACGTCGAGCTGTGCCACCGGACGGCCGGTGGCCGCACCGAGGAAGCGCTTGCGCGAGGGACCGACCATGATGGGTCGACCCAAACAGGTGAGAGCCTCCAACTGATCGAGCAACCACCAACTCTGGCCAACCCGCTTGGCGAACCCCAGACCGGGGTCGACCACGATCCGGTCCTCGGTAACACCAGCCAAGACGGCGCGCTCGATTCCCTCCCCCAGTTCGGCGATGATCTCGTTGAGAAGATCGTGGTACTCGGCATGGTCGTAGGTCGCCATGTCGGCGACCGTGCCCCGCGAGTGCATCAGCACCAGCCCGGCTCCGGCCCCGGCAACCACCGAGAGGAGGTCGGGATCGAGCCGTCCTCCGGAAACGTCGTTGATGATCGACGCGCCGGCGGCGAGACATCGCTCGGCCACTTCGGCCTTGACCGTGTCGACCGAGAGAGGAATGTCCGGTAGCCGGTGGCGCAGCGCCTCCACAACGGGCAGTACCCGTGCCAACTCGTCGGCACCGGTGACGGGTTGGGGACGGCCCGGCCGGGTCGATTCTCCGCCGATGTCCACCACGTCGGCCCCGGTGTCGACCAGTACCTGGGCGTGGTCGGCCGCGGCCGGGAGGTCGTAGTATCGGCCACCATCGGAGAAGGAATCAGGCGTGACGTTCAGAATTCCGACAAGGAGCGGCCGGTCGAGGGAGAGCGATTGCCGGCCGATGGTCCAGGTGTGCGGGACGATGCACGGGAGGGCGAGACCCACGGCGTGGGCGATGTCTGGAAGTTCAGGAGGGCCGCCCCAGGGGCGAGCGAGAGTGGACAGCCTGGCGCGGCACCAGCCGATCACAGTCCAGCCGGTACCGGCCAGGACACAGAGACCCAGCTACCCTCCGGCTTAAAGGAATAAGCGCAAGAGGGATGGCTGGCTGAGTCACGTGGCGTGCGCCGCTCCCGATTCGGCTCCCTCTGCCGCTGCGGTGGCCTGGGCTAGGTCCCACCCGTGAGCCTCCAGCGTGTCCCGCAACCGGCCAGATGTCGTGGCCGCCAGTGGAGTGACCTTCACGCCCCCGCTGGCTCGGCTCCCGGGGCACCCAGGATCGGTGGGGGTTTGGTTGCCGGCGTCTCCGATTTGCGGGGTTCGGAGCTCTTGCCGGATGACTTGGCCTCGGGTGGCGGCGCCAGCGGCGGCAATTCCTTGCCGGTGATCAACAGGTCGAGATCCTCGCCATCGAGCGTTTCCCGTTCCAGCAGCGCCTGGGCGATGACCTCGAGGAGATTTTGATTGTCGGTCAGGATGGTGGTGGCCTCTTCGAACGCCTCGTCCAACATCCGTTTGACCTCGTCGTCGACCATCTCGGCGGTACGTTCTGACACCTCCCGCTTGTGGGCGAATTCCCGTCCCAAGAAGATTTCCTGCTCCCGGTCGCCCACGGCCATGATGCCGATCTTCTCGCTCATGCCGAACTCGGTGACCATGCGGCGCGCCAGGCCAGATCGGAAGAGCACACGTCTGAACTCCAGTCACACTGATATATCTCGTATGCCGTCTTCTGCTTGAAAAAAAAAACCCCACCCACTCCCCCCCCCCCCCCTCCCCCCTCTCCCCCC
>CAJVYZ010000632.1 GCA_913009915.1 uncultured Gemmatimonadota bacterium
AACGATGTCGTCGGGGGTTGCGTGGTGGTTATTGCCACCGTCGACGACGGGCCGGGTGATGTCGGTGGGGCCGTTGCGGGCGTGGTGCCGTCGCCGCTACAGGCGGCGAACACCAGTGCAGTGCCGAACACGATCCACCCCACCTTTCGCAAACGGACACTCCTTCAAAAGCCAAACTGGCGTCTCTTAACCGTACGCGCTGCTAGTTCGAGAAGGAACCCCTGTGTCACGACAACTTTTCGCGCACGGAGATGGCCAACGATCATCACCCCCAAGCCAGCACCTTCCTGTCGCACCCGCTCCCTACACTCGCCAACATGACGAACCCACGACATAGAGGCCATGCGGATGCTGACACCCGCCCGCAAATCGAGCGCCCCCACCGCGACAAAGGGGACCTGCCATGAACCCAGCCGACACCGTGATTGACCGCAGCGCACGGGCCCGAGGATGTTTCCTGGGCGGTGCCCTCGGGGATGCTCTCGGTGCACCCGTCGAGTTCTGGCGCCTCGACCGGATCCTCGCCGAATGCGGCCCGGACGGGGTCACGACGATGCTCCCCGCATACGGGCGCGACGGTGGCGCCATCACCGACGACACCCAAATGACACTGTTCGCCATCGAGGGCCTGCTGGCGACCGACGGTGCGGAGCTACCCGCCGAGACCGTGCATGCGGCGTTCCTCGACTGGTATCAAACCCAAACCGAGGTGTTCCCCGGAACCGATCGCTCCGCTGATATTTCCTCCGCTGACGTCGGTTCTACTGCCGACGGGTTACTCGCCAAGGAGTGGCTGTGGTCGATGCGCGCCCCGGGCAATACGTGTCTCAGCGCACTTGCAAACGGCCGGGTCGGAAAGAATGCGGTGAACGACTCGAAGGGCTGCGGCACAGTCATGCGCAGCGCCCCCTTCGGGTTCACGTCATCCCCGGTTGATCTCACTGCCGCATCCTCGTTCCACACCCATGGCCACGCCACCGCAGCGGTGTCGGCCGCCTACCTCGCCAACGTTGTCGCACTGCTCCTGGATGACAAGAGCCTCGCGGAGGCGGTGGCCACGACTCGTGACGTCATCGTCGACCACTTCCCGGAACATCACCACGAGACCACCACCATCGTCGACCGTGCCATTGCACTCGCCGACGACGGGCCGCCAGTCCCGCAAACGGTCGAAAGCCTCGGCGGTGGCTGGATTGCCGAGGAAGCCCTCGCGATCTCGGTCCTCGTTGCCCTCACCGCCACCGGCTGGCGCGGGGCCCTCACCCGCGCCGTCACCCACTCCGGCGACACCGACTCCACGGGTTCCATCACCGGCAACCTCCTCGGCGCCCTCTGGGGCGACGCCGACCTCCCCGAAGACTGGCTCACCCACCTGGAAGGCAAACCCACCATCACGCGCCTCGCCAACCAACTCGCGAGTACCTCTCTCTAGCCAATGGCCCGACGGCCTCGCATGCCGGGAAGAACTCCGACGCCAATGGGAGGAACTGTACGCTTTGCGGGTTAGTCCCTGTACGAAACGTTGACTAGCGAGTATACATTCTGCGGATTTGGCGCACGCAACACCGGCAACACGGGCCAGTAGACCGCAGTATTTTAGGTTTCCCTTGTGCACTAGTACTGGATTGGCAGACTCTGCTAGCATCAAGCGACATGAACATCTTAAATCGACTCCTTGTCGGTCCGCTGTTTCTCGCCCTCATCGCGGGGATCCTCACCGCGACGTCCGCCTTCGCGAGTGATCCGCTGAACGTCAACGCGATTCTGGTACCCCTTGACACGGGGCCCAATGACATCGTGGTCGACGTGCCGCGCGGCCTCATATACGCGGCCGTGAGATCCAACAACGAGATTGTGTCGGTGGTCTTGGAATCCGGCGCAGTCCAGGCGCGGTACCCTATCTCGGCCCCATCCGGGATGAGTCTCTCTGCCGACGGCAGGTATCTGTATATCTCCATGTATTCCTCGCCCGGACTCGCCAGGATCGATTTATCGGACTGGTCGAAGACGCTCGTCGACCCAACAGGGCTTGGCACGGATAGCGTCAGTGCCGTCCTGGAAATATCGCCGGATGTGGTTTTCGTCTCGGCGGTAGGTACCGCGCCAACCGACAGCGGGAACTACGTCTACAACTTCAACACGGGCATCGGGGAGCCGAAAACCACCTACAGCTACGGCACGGCAAGGGGGAGGTTGGCGATGGACGGCAACAACAGCATCTTCCTGGGATCTAGAAACGCGGGTATATACCGGCT
>CAJVYZ010000633.1 GCA_913009915.1 uncultured Gemmatimonadota bacterium
TTTTCATGATACGGCGCCCACCGAGATCTACACTCTTTCCCTACACGACGCTCTTCCGATCTCCGGTTCCTCGGGGTGCTCGCCGAAGTGAAGCGTCTCGACCTTGGCCAGCCGCTGGATGGTGCTCGATTCCTCTTCGAACGCGAGATGGCGGTGCGACACCCAGATCGACACCGACCGTCCCGGCGTAACGCCGTATTCGGCCCTGATGGTCCTCACCGCGGTGACCAGTTCCTGAACCTTCTCGAAGGCGGCCATGGCCTCGGGATCGACCGCGCGTCGATCGGTCAGCGGCCAGGGGGCGACCCCGATGCTGGCATCGTCGGGCCGACCGGGGAAGCGGCGCCACAACGTCTCGGTAATGAAAGGCGTCACCGGATGCAGCAGCCGCAGTGCCACGTCGAACGTCTGGGCCACAACGGCGCGAGCCACGTCGCCGCCGGGCGTATTGCCGAGCAGGCGCGGCTTGATCTGCTCGAGGTACCAATCGGCCAGGTCGGACCAGATGAAATGATAGATCGTGGTGGCGGCTTCGTTGAGCCGGAGTTGCTGGTAGGCGCGCGTGGCCGTCACGACGGTTTCCTCACACCGCGCTAGAATCCACCGGTCGGCCACGGTGAGCTCGTCGCGGGCGACGACGTCCGGCCGTGTGCCGGTCAGGGGTCTGACCGGTGCAGGAAGGTTGCCGAGAACGAACCGGCCGATGTTCCACAGCTTGTTGGCGAAGTTCCGGCCGACCGCGAAGGAACTGTCCAAGTCGTCGGGGTCGAGAATGAGATCCGTTCCCACGGCCATCCCCGACACGACGGTATAGCGCAGCGCGTCGGCGCCGTAGCGGTCGACCACCTCCAGCGGGTCGATGCCGTTTCCCAGCGACTTCGACATCTTGCGATGCTTGGTATCGCGCACGGTGCCGTGGAGGTAGATGGTGGAGAACGGGACTTGGCCCTGGAACTCGAGGCCGGCCATGATCATGCGCGCCACCCAGAAGAACAGAATCTCCGGTGCCGTGGCCAGCACGTCGCCGGGATAGAACTTGGCCAGGTCGGCGGTTTCGTCGGGCCACCCGAGGCTGCTGAACGGCACCAGCCACGAGGAGAACCAGGTGTCGAGGACGTCGTCGTCCTGCCGTAACGAGCCGCCACAGCCGGGGCAGTTATCCGGAGCCGTCAGGCTGACGTGGATCGGGGAATCGCACCCCGGCTGATCGCAGTACCAGACGGGAATCCGATGGCCCCACCACAGCTGCCGCGAGATGCACCAGTCCCGGATGCCCTCCAGCCACTGGGTGTAATCTTCCCCGCGCCGCTTGGGGAGGAACGTGAGGCGGCCGTCTCGATAGGCCTCGAGTGCCGGAGCTGCGAGCGGCGCCATCTTGACGAACCACTGTTCCGACAAACGCGGCTCCACCACGGTGCCGCAACGGTAGCAGTGACCCACCGCGTGCTGGTGCGGTTCGATCTTTTCGAGCAGCCCGAGTTCGCCGAAGTGGCCCACCACCAACTCCCGCGCGTCGAAGCGGTCGAGGCCGCGAAATTCCTCGGGGGCGTCGTCGCTGACGCGGCCCTGCTCATCCAGGACCACGATCGGCTCGAGTCCGTGTCTTTGGCCGATTTCGAAGTCGAGTGGGTCGTGGGCCGGCGTGACCTTGACGGCGCCGGTGCCGAATTCGGGATCGACCCCCTCGTCCGCCACGATGGGAATCTGCCGGCCGGTGAGCGGGAGGTCGATCAGTTGCCCCACCAGCGACCCGAACCTTTCGTCGTCGGGATGCACGGCGACGGCGGTGTCGCCCAGCATGGTCTCGGGCCTGGTGGTGGCAACGGTAACGTGTCCCGGGCCGTCGGCCAGGGGATACTCCAGGTGCCACAGCTTGCCGGCCACGTCTTTCTTCTCGGCCTCTTCGTTGGACAGCGCCGTGAGGCACCGGGGGCACCAGTTGATGATGTAGTTGCCCCGGTAGATCAGGCCCTTCTGGTACAGTCGGACGAACGTCTCCCGGACGGCGCGGGACAGACCGTCGTCCAGAGTGAAATATGTGCGAGACCAATCACAACTGGCGCCCAGGGCCTTGAGTTGCTCCAAGATGGTGGCGCCCGTGTCATGCACGTGCTGCCATACCCGCTCGACGATCGTCTCACCGCCCAGATCGAACCGGCTGAGTCCTTTCTTGGCCAAGAGCCGCTCGACGACGTTCCGGGTGGCGATGCCCGTGTGCCCGGTCCCGGGCCGCCACAGGGCCTCCTGCACC
>CAJVYZ010000634.1 GCA_913009915.1 uncultured Gemmatimonadota bacterium
TTTCTGTTTTTTTTTTAAGGATACGGCGACCACCGAGATCTACACTCTTTCCCTACACGACGCTCTTCCGATCTCGAACGTCACCACCATAGTGGTGAACGCCGAATTGGCCCAGTCGTAGAAACACCATGCGGCCACGGTCGGGGTGCCAGCGCTGCGTGGTGCGCTCATTGGGTCAGCCGGTGGAAGAATCCCTCAGAGGGGTTTGGCGTAGGTGCCGGCGATGCGCGTTGCCAGAGTTCGCGGACTGAACCGGACCGCCAGGGATCCGATTCTGTTGGTCAAGCCCGACACGGCGTGACTCCGGTCCTTGATGTACGCGTTGAGCCCGCGTAGGGCAACCCGCTCGGCCGATTGGAACAGTACCGGCGGGATATCGATGCGAAATCCGTTGGCTTCGAAGAACTCCGTCTCCGTGGGGCCGGGGCACACGCTGCAGCAGCGAACACCCGTTCCCCGGAGTTCGCGCCAGATGGCCTCGCTCCAGGACAGGATGTACGACTTGCTCCCGCCGTAGACCGACATGTGCGGCATGCCCTGGAACGCCGCCGTGGACGCCACGTTGAGAATGCCGCCCCTGCCGCGTTCGACCATACCCGGCAACAACCGCAGCGTCAGCTCAGTGGAGGCAACGATGTTGACCTGGATGGCGGAGAGTTGTTGCTCGACCGGAACAACGGCAGCGTTACCAAATGGCCCGATGCCGGCGTTGTTGATGAGATGATCGATGGTGATCCCCTCGCCGTCCAACTGTTTCACCAGGGCGGCCGGCGCCCCGGCGTCACGCAGATCACTGGCGATGACCCGGACCCGCACCCCCTGCGCCTCGGCCCGCGCAGCCACGCCGGCGAGATCCACCTCGTTCCGTGCCACCAAGACGAGGTCCGCCCCCCAGGTGGAGAGGATATCCGAAAAGGCCGCCCCGATGCCACGCGAGGCGCCGGTGATGAGAGCGGTCGAGTCCTGAAACACGGCAGGGGGCATGTCAGAAACGAATCCCAGTATGCTGTCGACCTGCGTCAACAGAGGTAAGTGATTGTACCATAATGGGCTATCGGTGCGTTGTGCGTTGTGCAGTGAACCGCCCCGCCGCCCCGCTGCCCCGCTGCCCCGCTACTCAAACGCCGGCTCTTCCTGGTGCCCCGGGTCCTCGAACAGGATCGCTCTCAGCGTCGTGCCCGGCAAGATCTCACTATGCCCTTCCGGGACGATCAGCAGGGCATTGGCCCGAATCATCGATGTCAGGATGCCAGATCCCTGCGGTCCGGTGAGCGTGGCCTCCATCTCACCGTCCTCCCCCATGGTGACGATGGCTCGCAGGAAGTGCTGCAGCCCGGCGGTGATCCGCACCGGCTCGGCAACGGTCACCGGAACCGACCGGCGGAACGGGAGGGTGTGCCCCGTCATCTTCCGTATCGCCGGCCGGACGAACAGTTCGAAGGTTACCATGGCGCTCACCGGGTTGCCGGGGAGCCCGACCCACGGCATCCCTCTCACGTGGCCGAACCCGACGGGGCGCCCGGCCGCATGCGCAGCCGCCAGAAATCGATCGAGCCGTCCATCGCCTGCAACACCTGGCGCACGTAGTCGTGCTCCCCGACACTGATCCCGGCGCTGGTGACCAGGAGATCGCAGTCGGCTCCGCGCTCGAAGTGCTGCTGCAGACTCTCCGGTGTGTCGGCGGCGATGCCGAGGTCGACCGGCTCGCCCCCGGCCTCGTGCACCAGCGCTCGCAGTGTGTGGCTGTTGGAGCTGGCGGTCTTCCTGCCGCTCAGGATTTCTTCCGGCTGGTCGATGCCGGCGATCTCATCGCCGCTGCCGAGGATTCCCACCCGCGGCGCGCGATAGATCATGGGGTTTGCCATGGCCATGGAAGCCAGCACGCCGAGGTGGGCCGCTGTCAAATGGGTGCCGGTCGTGAGCACGGTATCGCCGCGGCGGATGTCCTCGCCCGCGCGCCGGATATTGCGGCCCACGTCGCGGTCGCCGCGGACGCCCACGACCGGGTCACCCATGTCGGTGTCTTCCTGGCGGATGACCGAGTCGGCCCCGTCGGGCAGCGGCGACCCGGTGAAAATCCGGGCGCACTCCCCCGTGGCAGATCGGAATAGCACACGTCTGAACTCCAGTCACACTGATATACTTCGTCTGCCGTCTTCTGCTTGCAAAAAAAAAAACTCCAGTCACACTGCTATCGTTAGCTCTTACTCTCACACTTCTCACCTCCAGTCACCCTCCTCTAGCTCTT
>CAJVYZ010000635.1 GCA_913009915.1 uncultured Gemmatimonadota bacterium
ACGAGGGAGTGAGAAAGCAAATGGTGGTGATAGGCTACGGCAGAACGGTGAGGAGGTGAGTCGACGGAGATGTAGGATGTTTGGTTTTTTTTTTAATGATACGGCGACCACCGAGATCTACACTCTTTCCCTGCACGACGCTCTTCCGATCTCCGTGAAGAGGGCGTGGGGCGTGGGGCGTAGGGCGTAGGGCGTTGGGTGCGGGGTGCGGGGTGCGGGGTGTGATTCTCGAACATCATACCAGGAGGATGAGTGAGAACGTTCATCTCAGTGGCGGGGCTCGTGGTGCTGTCGGGGTGTGCCTCTTCCGGGGCTACTACTTCGGGGACACCGGATCCGGTTGCGGCCGATAGCGCCACGGCATCTCCTGAGGCATTCGCGTCGACCTACCAGCGGCATGCGTTTCAGCAGGTGGTGATCCAAAACGCTACCATCCTGACGGCGACCGGTTCCGAAATCCCCGGAGCTTCGATCGCGTTCGAAAATGGCCTGATCACCGGCATCGGCAGTGATGTCACCGTGCCGTCAGGAGCAATGGTGGTCGACGGTACCGGCAAGTACGTGACGCCGGGCATCATCGACACCCACAGCCACATCGGGGTGTACGCGGCGCCGGGTACCAGGGCCGAAAGCGACGGGAACGAGGCCACCAACCCGGTGACGGCGCAGGTGTGGGCCGAGCACAGCGTCTGGCCCCAGGATCCCAAGATCCCTCTGGCCATCGCCGGCGGTATCACGGTCATTCAGGTGCTGCCCGGCTCGGCCAACCTGATCGGCGGCAGGTCGGTGACGCTGCGCATGGTGCCGTCGAGGACGGTCCAGGGGATGAAATACCCCGGGGCGCCCTACGGCATGAAGATGGCCTGTGGCGAGAACCCCAAGCGGGTTTACCAGAGCCGCGGTCCGTCCACCCGCATGGGCAACATGGCAGGCTACCGCCAGGCGTTCATCGAAGCTGAGGCCTACCAGAGACGCTGGGACAAGTGGGACGCCGACCCGAACGGTGATCCGCCGACCAGGGACCTCAAGTGGGAAACGATCGCCGGAGTGCTCCAGGGCGACATCTACGTGCACAATCACTGCTACCGGGCCGACGAGATGGTGCAGATGATGGACCTGGGCCGTGAGTTCGGCTTTACCATCCGGTCGTTCCACCACGGGGTGGAAGCCTACAAGATTGCCGACCTGCTGGCGGCCGAAGGCACCGCGGCGTCGGTCTGGGCCGATTGGTGGGGCTTCAAGATGGAAGCGTACGACGGCATCCCCGAGAATGCGGGTCTGCTGGAGCAGGCCGGCGCCACCGCCATCATCCATTCGGACGACGCCAGCGGCATCCAACGGCTCAACCAGGAAGCCGCCAAGGCGATGTACGCGGCGCAGCGTGCCGGCATCGACGTGACCCGGGAACAGGCCATCAGGTGGATCACAGCCAACCCGGCGTGGGCCTTAGGCATCGACAGCACCACCGGGACCCTGGAAGTCGGCAAGCACGCCGACGTGGTCCTGTGGTCGGGCGACCCGTTCTCGGTCTACAGCAAGGCCGAACAGGTCTACAACGACGGCTGGCTGGTGTTCGATCGCAACGACCCAACCCGCCAACCTGAGACCGATTTCAATCTGGGCCAGGGTGCCCCGGGGGTGGGACGATGAGACAGAAAGGGCGGTCAGGCGGTAGGGCGGTAAGGCGGTCGGATGGACGGGCGGTCAGGCGGTATGGCGGTAAGGCGGTATGGATGTCAGTTGAGCGGGGGATACTCCTGGGACTATTCCTCGCAGCGTTGGGGCTCACAAGTGTCGGGGCGCAATCCACGGCGATCGTCAACGCCACGGTTTACCAGGACAAAGCTCCGGCGCTGGAAGGCATGACGGTACTGATGGAAGGTGGCAGGATCACCGCGGTGGGTGCCGATGTTGCCGTCCCGGCGGGGGCACGGCGCATCGATGCGGCGGGGCGGTTGGTGACGCCGGGGTTCATCCACAGCGTCACCGGGCTGGGCCTCACCGAGGTCGGTGCGGTGAGCGATACCCGCGAGGGTAGCAAGCAAGGGGCGGTCACGCCGTCGTTCAATGTGTTCGAAGGGATCAATCCGGCCAGCAGCCGCATTCCGCCGACCCGTGTCGGCGGCGTGACGACGGTGCTGGCGCTGCCGGTAGGAGGGTTGCTCCCGGGTGTGGTCGTTGCCATCGACCTCGATGGCGTGACCATCGAACAGATTGTGCTGTGCTCGCCTGCTGTGCTGGTGCTGTA
>CAJVYZ010000636.1 GCA_913009915.1 uncultured Gemmatimonadota bacterium
GGCCGGGGGGGAGCGCCGGAAGGGGGAGCGGCGCAGCTACGTTTACTGCGACCGCGGGATGGCGGCCCCGCCGATGGCCCACGCCGAAGGCGCCGTCCTGTTCGACGAACCGGGCGTCAAGGCCGTGGAGTTCCGCCAGCGGGCCCACGCCATTGCCCATTTTCTCCGGGCCACCGCCGGGTCGGGCGCCTTGGTATCGCTCCTGAGCCAACGGGCTCCCGAGGTGCGCCACGTTCGGCGCTGGCTGGGAGCCATCCTTCAGGAGCTCGACCTCCCCCGGCCTCTCTTCGTCGGCTGGTTTGCCGCCTCGGCCGCCGGCTGCCTGTTTTGCCCCGCCGACGGCGAGGAGTCCTACCGGTACATAGAAGTGGGTCTCGAATCGTGAGATTGCTGGTCGCCGCCGTGGGACTGCTGATCGCTGCCGCGCCGCTTCACGGGCAGATGGTGGTGAGCAACGACACGCTCGACGCCGAGCGGCGGGACGTGCGGGACATTTTGGTGGTGCTCAGGGACTCACTGCACACCGTCGAGGCCGCCGCCGCCCAGTTCGATCGCGGACACGCGGCGGCCTCCGTTGAGTTGCTGTACTCCCGGGCTATGACGATCAAGAACGCCTGTACCAGATCGCTCCGCAACATCGGACCAGCCCGTGAGGTTGTGGAAGCCGACGATTGGGGTGACGAGTACCGCACCATGCGGCAAGACCAAGTGCTCGAGGCCATGGATGTCCTCGAGCAGTCGGTAAATGCCTGCCAATCGGTTTGGGGCCGCCTTGCCACGCCCGAGAACGCCGAACAAATTCGCACCGTCGGTCCCGGCGAAGCGGACTCGATCACCAAGGCCATTCACGAGTATTCCACCGTGGTCAGCGGCTACTACAAGGCGCTCGGTATCTACGTCCGTCCTGCCGGCGCCTCCTAAACCGTCCTTCCCTGGTTAGCCACAAACACACATCCGCTGTGGACAATCGAACGTCCACATCTCCACATCCTGTGGAGTGTGGTGCGAAATGACCGCCGGTCATGGTCTTCGCGTCCACATTCTTTCCACAGTCTTGGTGCCGTAACCCGAATAAAGACAGGCACTTGCGCGATTTTGGCAGGATGGTATCTTGAGTTCACGCTCGTTGGAAACGGTTCGAAGCCTCTGTGTTTCGGGTACGACCAGCGAACGGGTCTGGAGGGGAATTCGGGGGAGGCCGCCGACGCATTCAAGGGCTCAGGTGGCTGTTGATCCCGGTGATCACCCCCTTCCAGGCTGGTGGAGCCAGTCGCGTGCTTCACCCACCTCGAAGTGGCGCCTCGGGGTGCAGTGCGAACGGTCGGTCCGCGACCCGATCAGACTCGCAGCGCTCACATTTGACGAACCAGGTGGGATGGCCATCCGGCCTGGGGATGGAAGCCGAGGCTCTGTCGTGCCCTACCGAACGGCGGATCAGCCAACCGGTGGCAGACAGGAGAAGAACGGCAGCGTCAGCTACGACCTCGGGTAGTCATGTGTGGGACGGTCGCTTGGTGAAGAGCCAAGCGGCCGTCCTTTTTTTTGGTACTTCACGGATTCATCGGCCTGGGCTCAACACCCCGAAAAGGCCGATGGCCTCGGCGTCTTCCAGGCCGGCTACTGGTGGGCCGGCGGCCTGGGGATCCTCTCCGCGGCGATCACGGCAACGTACGTCCTGCGCATGCTGTCCAGGGCCTATTTTGGCCCGTTAAACGAGAGGTGGGCGGGTCTGAAGGAGATGCGCCTGGGCGAGCAGTTCGCCGCCGTGCTCTTGATCGCCATGATCCTCTTCATGGGCCTCTGGCCGGCGCCGTTCATCGACCTCATCAGCGATACGGTTGAGATGATTCCGGGGATCACGGGATGACGCGCGTCCTGAAGGCCGTCCCCCGCCCCACCCCGGCAAGCCAGCCCTGCAGGTCCGTTGGAAAGGCATGCAGCTACGACGGCGTGCACGCGCGCCGCGTCAACGAGGCCGCACGATGACCGGCTCCTCGCTCGAGTGGGGACTGCTGGCGCCCGAATTCCTGCTGGCGGGCTGGGCGGCGTTCATCATCCTCATCGACCTCTTCTGGGGCGGCCTGGGCAAGGAGCGGCTCGGCTGGCTGGCGCCCGTGCACGTCTTCCCCGGCAGCCAGGAGATGGGCGCCCTGGCCGCGGCGGCACTCCCGGTCCTGCAGGGAGACCGGAAGGGCGTCGGGGAGGGGAAGGGTGTAGATCCTGGGGGGCGCCGTGTCCAT
>CAJVYZ010000637.1 GCA_913009915.1 uncultured Gemmatimonadota bacterium
AAACGAGGGGAGGCACGTGGGGGAGCATAGTGGGCTGAGGGTGAGGAATGAAGAGAATGAAATGAGGCAGAAGAGTATTTTTTTTTTTCAAGCAGAAGACGGCATACGAGATATATCAGTGTGACTGGAGTTCAGACGTGTGCTCTTCCGATCTCGTTCGATGATGCCGGCCGACGGAGGAGACTGTGAACTGGTGCTCGCCGCCTTTGCCGAGGCGGGGGTCGACGTCATGGAACTGGCCACCCGGTTGCAGGACGAGGGAGCAAAATCATTTGTGGAATCCTGGCGGGATCTGATGGCCGTTATCGAGTCCAAGAGCTCGGCGATGACGAGCGTGCGATGACCGTTCACGGCGCCGTAAAGGTGCCCGCCCGGGCGGCCAGTAGGACCCACGAGCGCGAGCGGAGGCATCGCCGGTGACTCCCCCACTCTTGCGCCAGCGCCCGGCTTGGGCGGCGCTCGAGGCGCATCATCAGAGAATGAAGGAACACCACCTGCGCCAGCTTTTCGCCGAGGATCCTGGCCGCGGCGACCGCCTGGTGATCGAGGCCGCCGGTGTCTTCCTCGACTATTCCAAGAACCGCATCACCGATGAGACGCTGGCGTTATTGCTGCGGCTGGCCGAGGAAGCAGGCCTGCGCGAGCGGATCGACGCCATGTTCCGGGGGGACAAGATCAATGTCTCGGAGGGGCGGGCGGTCCTGCATGTTGCGCTGCGCGCGCCCCGTGGTGCTTCCATCGTCGTCGACGGCCGGAACGTGGTGCCCGAGGTCCATGCGGTCCTGGACAGAATGAGTCATTTTGCCGGCCAGGTCCGAGGTGGGTCCTGGACGGGCCACACAGGCAAGCGGATCCGCAACGTGATCAATATCGGCATCGGCGGATCAGACCTCGGCCCGGTCATGGCCTACGAGGCGCTGAAGCATTACCGCGACCGCGCCCTGCGCTTCCGCTTCGTCTCCAATGTGGACGGTACCGATTTTGCCGAGGCGGTGCAGGATCTCGACCCCGAGGAGACGCTCTTCATCGTCTCCTCCAAGACCTTCACCACCCTGGAGACCATGACCAACGCCCATACCGCGCGGGACTGGCTGGTCGCCGGATTGCGGGGCGGTGGGGGCTCGCCCATCGCCAAGCATTTCGTCGCGGTTTCGACGAATGCCCATGAGGTGGCCAGGTTCGGCATCGACCCGGCCAACATGTTCGGCTTCTGGGATTGGGTCGGCGGCCGCTACTCCATGGATTCGGCCATCGGCCTATCGACCATGCTGGCCATCGGTCCCACACACTTCCATGCCATGCTCGACGGCTTCCACCAGATGGACGAGCATTTTCGTACTGCGCCCTTCGAGCGCAACCTGCCGGTGTTGCTGGGCCTGCTCTCAATCTGGTATAACGATTTCTTCGGCGCACAGACCGTCGCCGTGCTGCCCTACGAGCAATACCTCAAGCGCTTCCCGGCCTATCTCCAGCAACTCACCATGGAGAGCAACGGCAAGCATGTGACGCTGGAGGGCACCCAAGTGGACTATGCCACCGGACCGATTTATTGGGGCGAGCCGGGGACCAACGGCCAGCACTCCTTCTATCAGCTCATCCACCAGGGGACCCGCTTCATCCCCTGCGATTTCATCGCCTTCGGCCAGGCTCTGAACGCCGTCGGCCGCCAGCACGACATTCTGCTGGCCAATGTCTTCGCCCAGACCGAGGCTCTGGCGTTCGGCAAGACAGCGGAGCAGGTGAAGGCCGAGGGAACGCCTGACTGGCTCGTGCCCCACCGAGTGTTCGAGGGGAACCGGCCTTCCAATACCATCCTCCTCGACCGGCTGACGCCCGCGGCGTTGGGCAAGCTCGTCGCCCTGTACGAGCATAGCGTTTTCACCCAGGGAACTATCTGGAGCATCGACTCCTTTGACCAATGGGGCGTAGAACTGGGAAAAGTACTGGCCCAACGCATCATTCCCCAGCTCGAGAGCGAGGCCGAACCGACGCTCGGCCATGACAGCTCGACCAACAACCTCATCCGGCGTTATCGCAGGCTGAGGGGATCGGCATGAGGAGAAGGGGACTCTGAATTGCCAGATCGGAAGAGCGTCGTGTAGGGAAAGAGTGTAGATCTCGGTGGTCGCCGTATCATTAAAAAAAAAAGAAACACAAAAACAACGAAAATGTTTCTAGCTAAGGTTAAAGGGCCCGGTATCAGAGAGGACAGAACGAGGATGGAGACGAACC
>CAJVYZ010000638.1 GCA_913009915.1 uncultured Gemmatimonadota bacterium
GAGAAAATTGGTAGAAGGGATGTACGTGTATGGAGATGATTGTGGTGTGGGTTTCTGTTGCCATAATTCTTGTTTTTTTATATACTTGTTTTATTTTTTTTTTTCAAGCAGAAGACGGCATACGAGATATATCAGTGTGACTGGAGTTCAGACGTGTGCTCTTCCGATCTCGGGCCGAGTCGCAAGTCACAAAGCTTGGTGGATCAGAGCACCAGGCCGATGCGAAGGATCAGGATGTAATCGGGGTCCAGAAGATCCCCCAGCGGCACTCGGAGTTCCAACCCGGGGATCACCGACCCGAATCGGAGCCGGCCAAAGAAGCCGAGCTGGTTGACCGTGCGGTCGGAGAAGCTGGCGCCACTACCGCTGGTGACGATTAAGCGTCCGCTGAGTTGCGCGCCGGCCGTGACTCGACCCTTTTCGTATCCCCCGATGATCGCGTAATCAAACAACATGTCAGCTTCGCCGCCGGATGTGGGAATCAAGAAGGTCAGCCCCGGTCGCAAATGAAACATGCTACCGGAAGGCTCGACGGAGTGGTAGTTGAACCGCGTCGTGACGCTGAGGAGATCCGGAACGAACGCCTCCGCCCGATCGAAGTCGGTCTCCAGTCCCACGAAGGACGCCAGGAAATCGCCCTCGGATGCCACGGGGAGCCGAAGGCCACCTTCCCAATAGGTCGCGCCCCCAGCCCGACCGTACTCGACGCCGACGTACGGATTGCCCACACCGGTCTGCTTGGCGTTACCACCCGATACCAGGTCCGCGTTCGACACTGGCAGGTCCACAACCAAGAACGTCTTGGGTGAGAGCCGGCCGCGATAGACCGCGAACAGGACGCCGTTTCCGAAAGGGGTCGATTCAGGGAAACTCGGTTTTTCCCATTCGATCCAGATGATGTGTTCCGAGGTCCGGTCGAGCACCACCTGGCCTGCCGCCGAACGGCACGGGACCACGGTCAGGATGGTGAGGAAAATAGGCACACAGTGGCATCGCACGACGACCCCCGCAGGTGGAAGGAACCGCCTCAACTTCACATGGTACGTCCCCCAGCCGTTACCTAGCCTCGGCCGGGTTTCCGGTAGATCGTGCGGTCTATCGCAGAAAATTTGACAGGATGCCGTGATTGGGACCTACCCTCTCCACTCTCCAGGCGTGCGCCCTCAACCACTCGGCCACCTGTCCTGGGGAACGGAGTAGAATAAGGCGAGCTTCCGAACCGAGGTCAACAACGTCAGGCGCAGCCCACCGTCCCGATCCATTCGTAGCGAACTGAAACCTAGGCCCCCGATAGACCGTCAGGTGCGCCAGTTAGAGGGTTTCGAAGGACATGGATTGTGATTCCGCCCGCGGCGTCACATCTTCCGGCTCGCCTCTCGGCGAACCACACCGCTTCCGGCCTGGGAGGGCCCATGCGTCGTTGGTCACGACTTGCCGTATTCTCGTTGGCGTGCACCGTGATGGCCACACCGGCCATGGCACAGGAGGTAGTGAGCGCCGTCCCCGCAGCCGAGCCTGCGCCTGCAGAGCAACCCGGCCTCACCGGGTTCGGCGTCATCGGCGGGTTGAACTTCTCCAAGCTGGCCTTGGGGGACGGCAATGCCCTGGAGGATGCCAAGAATCGAACCGCCTTCACGGGCGGGGCGTTCTTCACCCTGGGACTGTGGCGGATTCTCGCCATCCAGCCCGAGGTGTTGCTGGCGATGAAGGGCACCCGGGCCTCCAACCCGACCCAGAACTTCACCACCGGCGATCTCACGCTCAGCATGAACTACATCGAGATCCCGCTGCTACTGAAAGCCTACATCCCGCTCAAGAATCCGAACCTGCGCCCCAATCTGTTCGTTGGCCCAGCCATCTCGTTTCTGGTCAGCTGCCGTGTCGGCGAGGACGTGCTGGGCGGTACCCGCGACTGCGCCAACGGCGGGCCAACAATAAAGGACACCGACACCAGCATCATGTTCGGGGCCGGGCTCGACTTCATGCACAGCTTCACGGCGCAGGTGCGTTTCGATCTGGGGTTGCAGGATGTCGACGAGGAACAGGGCACGGCCAAGAACCGGTCACTCATTCTAATGGTCGGCTACTTCTTCCCCCTCTGAATCCGGCTAGACCACACCTTCACGGCCGCCTTCTCCATCACGCTGAGGGTGGCCGTTTCGTTCTTCAGAACACCTTTGCGGCGGCCAACTGACGCCAACCGAAAGAAAGCTTCATAGTGACCTCACTA
>CAJVYZ010000639.1 GCA_913009915.1 uncultured Gemmatimonadota bacterium
AGCAGGGGGGCCAAGTGGCGCTCGTAGTGGCGCCAGCGCCCGAGCGAGCCGCGATAGATGGGGTGGCGCACCTGGTCGTAGCTGCTGGTGGCCACCGCGCGCTTCGACTCGTAGAAACGCAGGCAGCCCTCGTCCCAGGGGAGGCCGCAGGCAAAGGCGTCGCACGAGGTGCGCCCGCCGGGCCAGTGGACCATGGTCCAGCATGACGGTCGCTGACTGCATGAAGTGCAGATACTCCTCGCGGTCGAGGCACGACAACGGGAGCAGGTGGTGATCGGGATCCGCTCCGACCGCCACAAAGCCACGGCGGAGCCGCTGCATGAACGCATCATCTTACGGCGGGTCTTCCATTCCTGCAGACTGCGATCACGGCTCGCGGATCTCTCGCGGCCAGTAATGCCAGCAGCGCATCGATATCCAAGTGTATCTTGAAGAACGACTGTGCGCAAAGATAGAGGTTCCGGTCTTCGCCAAGATCGAAGTCGCCGCGATTCGCGGCATCAGGTACGGCCGGCATGGTCCAGTTTGCCCCCACTGCATCCAATCGGACGAGTCGTTCGCTATTCGTGATAGTGGCCCTCTCCGTCCACCGGCTCGGTCGCATCGGCGGGCAGGAAAATCGTCCACGGTCGGAAGGCCCGTGGTGACGGGGTGCCCGCAGGTGGCGCACTGGATCGGGGCAAGGCGCAACGTCGCCAGCCACGTGTGCCGTGGACACATCCCGGTCTCCGGGTACACCGGGACGCCGAGCCGATCGCTCCGGATGGTTTCCGCGTGCGGTAGGCGTGTTCGACGGGTCGTGCGAAGGCCTGGGCGTTGCAGAGGGAGGAGGCGGCCATAAGTGGGCGCAGGCGGGTACGCAGGTCGGCGAGGTGGTTGGGGTGGGCGGCCAGGTCAGTGGCGATGCGCACGTAGTCCCGGGCGGTATCGGTCTGATGGTACCAAGCGAGGTGCTCGTTCAGGGAGGGCATCCAGCTATGGACCCTGACAGGAATTGAGGCAATTGACCAGCCTCAGCCGCAGAATGTTTGGCCGGAGTCGGTTCCGCGGAAGAGTCCGCGCCGCTATCGCCGCAAGCCGTTGTTCCGATAATCGTGGGGCGTGGGGCGGACCGCTTAAGACCGGTTGGGGCGCCAAGTATGCAGGGAGTTCGCGACGAATTGAAAGACATCATCCCAGGCCCCAGGGTGCGTTTGACGGAATAGTCGCATGGTTGGATACCAAGGACTGCCATCGCGTTCGAGCAGCCACCGCCAATCGGGATTGAAGGGTAGAAGCAGCCACACGGGTGTACCCAACGCGCCCGCAAGATGAGCCACCGACGTATCGACGGTTATGACCAGATCGAGATTCGCGATTGCGTAGGCTGTGTCGGAGAAGTCCGACAGATAGGAGCCCAAATCGACGGCCGGAACGCGTTCGCGTGCGAGGGTCGCACTGTTATCGCCCTTCTGAAGACTGTACAGTCGCACAGTTCCGGTAGCCGCCAGTATCTGAAAGTGCCTTGGCGGGCAGGACCGGTTCCGGTCGTTCACATGTATCGGGTTGCCGGCCCAGACGATTCCCACGCGAAGCATGGAAGACCGCCGGCCGATGGCGGCGTCAAGATCGGCGTGCGCCGATATCGGCACACGAAGGTAAGGCGCGCCCGCCGGTACGGTTTCCAACCGGGTTTTGAAGATCCCGGGGAGGCTAAGCAAGGGCGCATGCACCGCGAAGTCCGGTAACGGTTCGCTCTGCCGGATCACCTGTTGTACGCCCGGGCACGTGGTGAGCAGTGAGGCCAGGGGGGGCTGGCACTCGCATAGGACGTGCCCCCCCCGGGCGCGAACGAGCGGCGCGTAGCGAACGAACTGAATCGTGTCGCCATAGCCTTGCTCCGCGTGCAGCAGGATCCGCCGACCCGCGAGCGGGCTGCCGTCCCAAAGTGGCTGCGAGAAGCGGCGCGGCCGGTGTTCGGGCCTGGTCCGGCGCCACTCGAATTCCGGCCACCCTTGCTCGAAATCCCCAATCAGGAGCCAAGCGAGTGAACGGTTGCAGTGTGCCTGCGCAAGGCCGGGGTTGAGTTGCAGTGCGCGGAGATCGGAAGAGCACACGTCTGAACTCCAGTCACACTGATATATCTCGTATGCCGTCTTCTGCTTGAAAAAAAAAAAAAATACACATACAGAAACACAACAGAAAATCAGGGCAACAAATAACAAAATCGTCTCGAGATATGTCGTCTCT
>CAJVYZ010000640.1 GCA_913009915.1 uncultured Gemmatimonadota bacterium
AGGCTCACGCCCGATACGCAGATAGTCTTGAGCCGGTCCTCGACCAGGTTCATCCGTTCCGCCCGGATGATGGCGGTGATCTTTCTGAACTGCACGGTGTCCTCCTATGTCCTCATTAGGCTCCGGTGGCAATCCCGCTTCGGCAGCAGCACCCCTACGGCCGCGGCTCCCGACCTATACCCCAGCTGCGCCACAACAAATAGATCGCCGGGATCACCGCCAGCGTCAGCAACGTGGCCGTAATCATCCCGCCCACCATCGGCGCCGCTATCCGCTTCATGGTTTCCGATCCGGTACCCTGGCTCCACATGATCGGTGCCAGGCCGGCGATGATGGCCGTGACCGTCATGACCACCGGCCGCAGCCGCTCCAGGGCTCCCTCGCGCACCGCCGCCGCTACGTCCGCCTTTGCGGCCATCCGTCCCTCCCGGCGATACCGCTGATAGGCCTCATCCAGATAGATGAGCATCACCACCCCCGTCTCCGCGGCCACGCCCGCCAGGGCGATGAAGCCGACCCATACCGCCACGCTGGAGTTGTAGCCCAGGAACCACAGGAACCACACGCCGCCCACCAGGGCGAACGGCACCGCCAGCATCACGATGAGCGACTCGCTGAGGTTGCCGAAATTGAAGTACAGCAGCAGCAGAATGATGCCCAGGGTGACCGGTACCACTATCCGCATCTTGGCCGCCACCCGTTGCATGAACTCGTACTGCCCGCTCCACACCAGGGTATACCCCGAGGGAAGGGTGAATTCGCGGGCCACGATTTCCTGGGCCTCGGCCACGTAACTGCCCACGTCGCGATCGCCGATGTCCACGAAGATGATGGTCACCGGGAACGCGTCCTCGGTCTTGATCGCCATGGGCCCCATCAACACCTTCACGGTGGCGACCTGCCCCAATGGGATGTGCACCCCGTTACGCGTCGCCACGATGACGTTACGCAGCTTCTCGGGAGTGTCGCGCAGTTCGCGCGGGTAGCGAACGTTGACCGTGTACCGCTCGCGGCCCTCGACGGTCACGGCCGCATTGGTGCCGCCCACAGTCGCCATGATGGCCTTGTGGACGTCGCCCACGTTGAGACCGTAGCGGGCGGCTTCCGCCCGGTCGATATCGATATCCACGTAGTATCCCGACACTCCGCGCTCAGCGAACGCGCTCCGGGTACCGGGGACTTTCTGCATGATGCGCTCCACCTGCTCCCCCAACATCTGCAGCGTGTCGAGGTCCGGCCCGAATATCTTGATGCCGACCGCCGTGCGGATCCCCGTGGCCAACATGTCGATCCGCCCCTTGATGGGCATGGTCCAAGCATTGGTCACCCCGGTCATCTGCACGGCCTCATCCATCTCGTCGATGAGCTGCTCATAGGTCAGGCCCGGTCGCCACTCTTCTTCCGGAGTCAGGATCACCGTGGTCTCGAACATGTCCAACGGCGCCGGATCGGTGGCTGTGGTGGCCCGGCCCGCCTTTCCCAGGACGCTGGCCACTTCGGGGAACGACATCAGTACGCTGTCCTGGTACCGCATGATCTGCCGACTCTGGGCGATCGATACGCCCGGGACCACCGTGGGCATGAACAGGATCGATCCCTCCTTGAGCGGCGGCATGAACTCACTGCCCAACCGTTGCCAGGGATACACCGTCGCGCCCAGAGCGATGACGGCCACCACCACGACCGCCCACGGGTACCGGACCACGCCGCTGATCAGCGGACGGTAGAGCCAGTGCAGGGCCCGGTTCACCGGATTCCTTTTCTCGGGCAGGATCTTTCCCCGGATGAGATAGCCCATCAGCACGGGCACCAGGGTGATGGACAGCAAAGCCGACCACGCCATGGCGAAGGTCTTGGTGAAGGCCAGCGGCTTGAACAGCCGGCCCTCCTGCTGCTCCAGGGCAAACACCGGCAGGAAACTGAAGGTGATGATCAACAGCGAGAAGAACAGCGGCGGCCCGACTTGCTTGGCGCTTTCCGCCACGATCTCCCAGCGCGATTTGGTTCCCCCGGAATGTTCCAGATGTTTGTGGAAATTCTCGATCATCACGATCGCCCCATCAACCATGGCCCCGATGGCGATGGCGATGCCCCCCAGGCTCATGATGTTGGCACTCACACCCGCGATCCGCATGACGATGAACGACCCCAGAATCCCCAGAGGCAGGATGGCAATGACCACCAGCGCCGAGCGACCGTGCAGCAGGAACAGCAGCGCGATCAAG
>CAJVYZ010000641.1 GCA_913009915.1 uncultured Gemmatimonadota bacterium
CGGGGAGACGGGTCATTCGACCGGCTTTTTCCGCATTGTCGACGTCATTCCAGGCCGGCTTGCTGAAATGGGCGACCTTGAAGCCGACGATGATGTGCGGATAGGCCTTTGCCGTCTTCGCGGCCATATTGGGGTCCATGTCGTTTACATTGTTTTCACCCACCGGCGCCATCCCCACACCGCAGATGTTCAAGAAAGCAAGTACCCGGGTCTTGGCCCGGTCAATCACTCGTTGCTTGAAGTCCGGAAAATTCCGCCAGCCCGAGGTGCCGGCGTCTACAAAGGTGGTGACGCCCGTCCGGAAAGTAAACCCATCCGGGTAAACGCTGCTGTCTCCGGTAAGGGCTCTCAGCCCGGTTCCCGCGTATCCGTGCGCGTGGAGGTCGATCAATCCCGGGGACACCACCTTCCCCCGGGCGTCGATGACCTCGGCACCGTCGGGTTGGCCCAGGTTGGTCCCCACCGCGGTGACCGTGCCGTCCTCGAGCAAGACATCTGCCGTGGTGTCCATCTGCTGTGACGGGTCGATCACCCGGCCACCCTGGATCAGAATACGCGTCACGCCTGGTCCTCCGGTTGGGCTGCCGCCGAGACCTGGCTCCCGCCGGCGAGGAGATAGAGCACCGCCATGCGGACCGCGACGCCGTTGGTCACCTGGGGCAGGATGACGCTGTGGGGGCCGTCCGCCACGTCGCTGTCGATCTCGACCCCCCGATTCATCGGCCCGGGGTGCATGATCAGGATGTCCTTGGGCGCCCGACTCAGGCGCTCACTGGTCACCCCAAAGACGCGGTTGTACTCCCGCAGAGAGGGGATGTAGCCACTGTGCATCCGCTCCAGTTGCAATCGCATGATATTGAGCACGTCCGCCCAGGCAATGGCGTCCTCGATCCGAGGCAGGATGGTGACTCCCAGTTCCTCGACCCGGCTGGGCATGAGCGAGGCAGGCCCGCACACGGCCACCTCGGCGCCCAGCTTGGTGAGCCCCCAGATGTTGCTGCGGGCTACCCGGCTGTGAAGGATATCGCCGCAAATAGCCACCTTCACCCTTTCGATCCGTCCGAAGTGATCGCGCAGGGTCAGCAGATCCAGCAACGCCTGGGTGGGGTGTTCGTGTTTCCCGTCCCCCGCGTTGATGACGTTGGACCGGATCCGTTCGCCCAGGAACTGAGCCGCACCCGACGCCCCGTGCCGGATCACCACCATGTCGATCCGCATTGCCTCGAGGTTCCGTGCCGTATCGACGAGATTCTCGCCCTTGGTGACGGAGGATCCGGTGGAGGCAACGTTGACGGTATCGGCGGACAGGCGTTTCTCGGCGAACTCGAACGAAATCCTGGTGCGGGTGGAGGGCTCGAAGAACAGGTTGACGATCGTCTTCCCGCGAAGCGCCGGCACCTTCTTGATGGGCCGCTCGCTCACTTCCTTGAACGGCTCGGCGGTATCGAGAATGTGTAGTATCTGGGCGGCGCTGAGGTACTGCAGTCCGAGGAGATCCTTGCCAAGAGTCGGGGCGGAGGCGGGGGCGGGGGCGGGAACGTTCACGTCATCCCTCCCCCACCCCGGCAAGTTCGACCGCGTCCCGGCCGTCGACCTCGGAGATCAGCACGTCCACTCGGTCGCCCTCCACGGTCGTGACGGTGGTCCCGACGATGTCGGCGTGGATGGGAAGCTCCCGACCGCCGCGGTCGACCAGTACGCACAGGATGATGCGCTTGGGCCGGCCGAAGTCGGCGAACTCATCGAGGGCCGCGCGGATGGTCCGCCCGGTGTAAAGGACGTCGTCCACGATGACGACCGTCCGCCCGTCGAGTTTCGGCGGGAGGACCGTCTCGCCGACCACCGGACTGGGCCCGACGGTCTGGAGATCGTCTCGATAGAGGGTGATGTCGAGCTTACCGCGGGGGATGGTGACGCCTTCGGCGCTCTCGATGAGGGAGGCCAGCCGGTCGGCCAGCTCCACGCCCCGCCGCTGGATGCCGACGAGGATCAGTCCCTCGAGCCCGCTGCATTGATCCACGATCTCGCCGGCCATCCGGGTGAGTGCCCCAGCGATGGCGTCGTGATCTAGCAGTTGCTTGCGTCTCGTCATGGCCGGGCGGGAAGGTAGCCGGGGCTCCCGAGGCGGACAAGGGGCTCGGAAAAGGGCTAAGAGGGCTAAGAGGGAAAAGAGGGCTAAGAAGACAGGGCTAAGAGGGCTAAGAG
>CAJVYZ010000642.1 GCA_913009915.1 uncultured Gemmatimonadota bacterium
TGATGGTTGACTCATCTCTCGTGTCACGATACATCTACGACTGTTGTGGTAGCAAGTGGGACTGGAGTTCAGACGTTGCTCTTCCGATCTTGTTTTTATCTTTTTTTTTTAATGATACGGCGACCACCGAGATCTACACTCTTTCCCTACACGACGCTCTTCCGATCTGACCAGTCACCTCACTCATCCTCGAAGCGTGGCAGCTTCGGAGCCTGATGGCGTGGCTCATTCGCGGTTTCCTCGCGATCGGCGTACTCCTGCTCATGGCCGGCGTGATGCTGGCAACGGACCGCTATCGCGGGTTGGTCGGCGCGGGCATGGCGCTCCTGGCAGCCGGCCTTGCGGTGGCGTCTCTCCGGCCGCTCGGCACTCTAGCCATCGGGAGCGCCATCGAGGATCAACTGGTACGCGGTGCGGCCCAGGGGTTGTGGCACGTGTTCCTGTCGGGCCTGGCCA
This sequence comes from uncultured Gemmatimonadota bacterium, assembly GCA_913009915.1. Lineage (GTDB taxonomy): Bacteria > Gemmatimonadota > Gemmatimonadetes > Gemmatimonadales > GWC2-71-9 > N074bin45. The sequence goes on from CAJVYZ010000642.1 coordinate 457, forward strand.
CGTGGGGGATCCTGCTTGGTGGATTGGGATTGGTCCTGGGCGCTGCGGGCAGCTCGGTCCTGGAGGAGTTCACGCCGATGTCCTGGCTGAGGCAGCGAGCCCGGGCGATGGCTGAGCCCGCCACCAAGAGACGGCAGGTAGCGCGAGCAGTGGTGCTCGTTGGAATGGGCGCGTTCGCCGTGTGGCAACCCGGGCTAACGCTCCGAGCGCTGGTGGTAGTGGCGGGCCTGACCGCGTCGCTGGTTGGGGTGCGCCAGTTGTTCCAACTGGTCATCGCCACGGAGCCGTCTGACGATCCCGTCACCGTGCTGACGGGAAGCGGCAAAGCGCTCCTGATAACCGCGGTGGCCACAGTGTCGGTGGTAGCTCTGGTGGCCGTCTGGTTGTTGCTACGAAGTCCGGCGCTCCCCCCGGTGAGCACTCTAGTAAGCGGATGCAACGGGCACCTCGAGTTGTGTACCCGCCCAGTCAATGACGTGGTGTTTCCCGGCGCGCACAACGCCATGTCCAACGCCGAGATCGAAGATTGGATGTTCCCCCACCACGAAAGGGACATTCAACATCAGTTACGCGACGGCGTGCGCGCGTTCCTGCTGGACGTGCACTACGGCTTCCCCGGCGGAGCGCGTATCAAGACCGACTTGGGCGGCATGCGGCAAACGATGGACGCGGTGGAACAAGCCGTGGGAGCCGAGGGAATGGCGGCGGCCGAACGGATACGCGAAGAATTGGTAGGAGTTGATGAAGGAAAGCGCGGCCTGTATCTGTGCCACGGCTTCTGTGAGCTGGGCGCTTATGAGCTGACGCCTACGCTGGCGGTGATACGCCAGTTTCTGGTGCGCGATCCGGGAGCGGTGTTGATCCTGGTCATCGAGGATTATGTCACTCCGGAAGATCTGGCCGAAGCGTTCGCGGATAGCCGGTTGGATGAATTCGTCTACCAAGGTGCCGGTTCGCCGTGGCCGACGCTGGGTACCCTGGTGATGTCGGGCCGACGGGTACTGGTGTTCCTCGAGTCGGGCACCCCCGGCGTGCCGTGGATCCGGCCCGCGTTCACCCACATCCAGGAGACCCCGTACACCTTCCACGAGCCGGCCGAGTTTACCTGCCGCGCCAACCGGGGTGGCACCGACGGCGAGTTGTTCCAAATCAACCACTGGATCGAAACGACCCCGGCGCCTCGTCCGTCCAACGCCGAGGTGGTGAACGCCTACGACGCGCTCATGGGGCGAGCGCGTGCCTGTCGGCAGGAACGCGGCATGATTCCCAACATCATCGCAGTGGACTTCTACCGCACCGGGGATCTGTTTCGGGTGGTGGACGAGTTGAATGGGGTGGGGGAGTAGGAAGCGGGGGCAGCGAGGGCAGCCCAAATTCATCGGCTCTGCTTGCTCACTGATTACTGACGACTGACTCCTAGCTCCCAGCTCCGAGCTTCACTACCGCCCTACTTCCGCTCGAACGTGAAGAACACGTCCGCACTCGACTCCCGGCTCGATTCCGCCTGCACGCTCCAGCGGCGGGTGAATTCGTAGCGGACCCGGAAGATGTTGATCCGGTCGAATAGTCCCACGCCGTAGGCGACGAACAGCTCGGGCGACAGGTAGGTGCCGGCCACCAGCGCGGCCTCGTTGGGATTGGTTCCCTGTTCGATGCCGGCCTCCAATCCAATCAGATCGGAAGAGCACACGTCTGAACTCCAGTCACACTGATATATCTCGT
>CAJVYZ010000643.1 GCA_913009915.1 uncultured Gemmatimonadota bacterium
GCCTTGTCGTTTGGGGGGGGGGGGGGGGGGTTGACTTTGTTTTTTTTTTTTAATGATACGGCGACCACCGAGATCTACACTCTTTCCCTACACGACGCTCTTCCGATCTAGCGCCGCCACCAACAGGAATCTGCTAGATCTGGACATGTGCCACCCGCTGTGTTGGGAGCGCCAGGAGGCGCTTCAACGCGAGGACACCACTCAAGTACAGGAGCGATGCCATGCCGGAGAACAGCGCCAGCCGGGTCGGTGATCCGATCGCGGCGCGGGCGTCCTCATACCACGGTTGCTCCACAAGGTTCGAGGCGAGCGTCTGAAGCCCCAGCCAGAACCAGTGGACAGCTTCGCCGGCGACGCTGGATCCGATCGCGGCGAGAACGTCCTGGTTGGCCAAGGTCCACACGATACTGCCACCCATCGCCACGGCCAGCACGACCGCGAACGATGTGGCAAACGCCAGCGACCGGCGGCTCATGGCCAGCCGGCTGCGAATGTTCCGGAACGCCCGCAAGGCGAACGGATCCGGAATGGCCACCCGGGCCATGACCGCATCCACGAACTGCTCGGACGGGCTGAACCGTGGCATCCCGTTCAGCAGCCCGACGAGTTCCCGCTCGGCGTCCAGGAGGTCCTGGCACGCCTGGCAACTCTCCAGGTGCTGTGACGACTGCAACCCGAGGCTCTGTTCGAGCGCCGTGTCCAGGTCGTCCGGGGTCAGGTGGTGCGGATGGCGTCTACTCATGGCGTGTATTCCTACGTGGAGGTTTTGGCGAAAGTTTCACTCGCGCAGGTGTGAGAGCGATTTCCGTAACTCGTTGCGAGCACGGTGGATATAGGTCTTGACCGTGCCCAGTGGGAGGCCCATCATCTCGGCGATTTCTTCGTAGGGCCGGCCCTCCACATGGCGCAACAAAATGCACGACCGGTACTCGGGCCGGAGGTGGCTTATGGCCTCCTCGATTATGCCCCCCAACTCCTGGGCCTCGACGTACGCCAGGGGACCGGGATCCCGGCCGCTGATCTGCAGGGCGGTGGCCTCCATCGCGTCCGGGGTCCGGGCGTGGGGCGAGCCCTCGATGGAGAGGGTGTTCAGTTCGCGCCGGCGGAGGTGGTCGATGGTGGCGTTGTTGGCGATCTTGAAAATCCACGACGAGAACTTGTACTCGGGCCGGTAGGAGTCGATGGCGTTGAGGGCCTTGACGAACGTTTCCTGCGACAGGTCCTCGGCCAATTCCCGGTCGCGGACCATGCGGTAGATGAGCGAGAAGATCGGGCGTTCGTAACGACGGATCAGCTCGCGGTAGGCCGCCTCCCGGCCCTGCCGGGCGTCGAGCACGACCTGCTGGTCCGTGGCGTCCCCGTAGGTCACCCGCCCCTCAGTCACTCGGGATGCCCCCGCTTGCGGGGGCGGAACGCCTCAGGATACATTGGGCTCCTATGTCAGCCTCGGACACGAAGTTACCGGTCTCAGGCGGGGCGGAGAAGCGGGCGTACGTCCGCACCATGTTCAGCGCCATCGCCCCGCGGTACGATTTGCTCAACCACGTCATCAGCTTCAACCTGGACCGCCTCTGGCGCCGTCGCGCGGTTCGGCTGCTCGGCTGGGAGCGGGCACCGGGTGGCACCTTTCTGGACCAGTGTGCCGGCACGCTCGACCTGGCCGTGGCACTGGCCAGGCAAGAACTGTTTACCGGGTCGGTGATCGGTGCCGATTTTGCCATGCCGATGCTGCGTTCGGGTCGTCACAAGTCTCCCCAAGTGGTTCCCCTGAACGCCGACGCGCTGGTGTTACCGTTTCCTGACGAAGTCTTCGACGGCGCCACCGTCGGGTTCGGGGTCCGCAATTTGACCGATCTGGGCCAAGGGTTCAGAGAGACGGCTCGGGTTCTGAAACCTGGGGCTCGCTACGTGGTCCTGGAACTCACTACCCCCCCGAATCAGCCAATGCGGGGCCTGTACCTGCTGTACTTCCAACACCTGCTGCCGCGTATCGGCCGTGCCGTGTCGAAACATAAGAACGCCTATAGCTGGTTGCCAGCGTCGGTAAAGGTCTTCCCTGAGCCTGACGCGCTCTCGGGCCTTATGGAAGTATCCGGCTTCGAACAGGTCAGCTACGATTTACTATTAGGAGGGGCCTGCGCCATCCATGTCGGCACCAAACCGAGATCGGAAG
>CAJVYZ010000644.1 GCA_913009915.1 uncultured Gemmatimonadota bacterium
TGTCTTTTTTTTTTTTTTTTTTCAAGCAGAAGACGGCATACGAGATATATCAGTGTGACTGGAGTTCAGACGTGTGCTCTTCCGATCTTTTCCGTATGTTGGGTGCCACCCTGGTGGCGGTCAGGCCCCTGCCGCCGGCCAGCGATGAGGCTGACGGGCACACCCGCCCCAGCCCCCATGTTGCCCGGGAGAACGTCAAGCAGGCGCTGCAGGACCTGAAGGAGTTGCAGACGGCGGAGGACCACAGTCCACGGCACCGCTACCTCCACTTCGTGGCGCCGGCGGCTCTGGTGGCGGTGGTGGTGGGCATCCTGACGCTGTTCCCCGGAGCTCCACAATCGCTGTCGCCGCAGTTGATCGGGTCGTGGGAGACCTCGGCCAAGAAGTACGCCGACCGGACCCTGCAACTATCGGACAGCGTGATCGCGTTCCAACAGGGCCCTCAGAACGGTTTCGCCACGTATCCCATCACCCGCGTGACCTCGATACGCGACGCCGACGGGGCCCTCGTCTACGTCGTCACCTACGACAACGACGGCGTGACCCACCAGTTCTCGTTTATCCACCAGCCGGTGGCCAACACCATCACACTCAAGAACCAATCACGGGTGGTATGGCGGAAGACAGAGGACAGCGGGCAAGGGGCCGCGGAGGCCAAATAGACTCGAGGCCCGCGCCACACCGGCCCGGGCCTCACCGACTTTCTGTCCTCTCCCGCGTTTGCTTCTCCCTCATCCTACTCTTCCTTGTCCTGCTCCACACTCACCCGGGTAATGCCGCGGCCTTCAGGCGGCCGGCGCTGCCAGCGCCGTTCGATGCGATACTGGAACCCATGCGACTCCGCCAGCTGGGCGAAGGCCTCCTGGTCGGCCTCCGAGGCCTCACTCCACAGCGGTTCCGGAATAACGATGACACCGCCCTCCCCCAGCGACGGGTCGTCCGACTCGAGCGCCTGCTTGAGCTGGCGCAGCCTGGTGTAGTTGAGGTCGTTGGTCATGAAACCATAGGTACTACCAAATCCGGAGTTTGGTAAGGGGTGCCCCACCCGGGCCTCGACAGCATGGGCCCGGCGTTACATGTTTCCGGCCCCTAAAGCAATCATCAACCGCATTTCACCGGGAGACCACCCCATGGAAGGCCTACTCGAACAGGCACAAACACTCCTCATACAGTTCGGACCGTCCGTCCTGGCGGCGATCATCATCTTCGTCACGGGTCGCTGGATCGCCAAGATCATCACCAAGCTGGTGGCTCGCGTCGCCACCAAGGCCAACGTCGATCCCATTCTGGTCAAGTTCACGGGTTCTGTCACCTATTCCATCCTCCTGATGCTGGTGATCATCAGCGCCCTGGGCAAGCTGGGCATCAACACCACGTCCTTCGTGGCGGTCGTCGGCGCCGCCGGCCTGGCCATCGGCTTCGCGTTCCAGGGCACGTTGGGGAATCTGGCGTCCGGCGTCATGTTGATCTTCTTCCGCCCGTTCAAGGCGGGGGATTACGTCGAGGCGGGCGGCACAGCCGGCACGGTCGAGGAAGTCCAGGTGTTTGCCACCATCCTCAGGACGCCGGACAACAAGCGGGTCATCATCCCCAACGGGACCATCGTCGGCGGCAACATCACCAACTACTCCGCCAATCCCACGAGACGGGTGGACATGGTGTTCGGCATCGGCTACGGGGACGACATCAGGAAGGCCAAGGCCCTCCTCGAGACGATCGTGCAGGAACATCAACTGGTGCTCGCCGACCCGGCGCCGACCGTCGCCGTGTCGGAGCTGGCCGACAGCAGCGTCAACTTCGTCGTGCGCCCGTGGGTGAACACGGCCGACTATTGGGCCGTCTACTTCGACCTCACCGAAACCGTGAAGCTCCGGTTCGACCAGGAGGGTATTTCCATTCCCTTCCCCCAGCGCGACATCCACTTGTTTCAGGAATCGTCGTCGGCCGCCTAGGGGCATAGCCAGAAACCACTACACCCTGCCCCGGTTGTGGTAAGAAACGGGGCAGGGCGCGGTGTTGGTGCCGATGTGAGCCCAGCAGCGTCACACGACTGCCAGCGCCTGCTCCAGATCGGCCATAATGTCTTCGTAGTACTCGACCCCGACCGACAGCCTGACCATTCCCGGGGTGATCCCCATGCGCTCCTGATCATCCGGCGAGATCGGAAGA
>CAJVYZ010000645.1 GCA_913009915.1 uncultured Gemmatimonadota bacterium
GGCTTTGCCGACGGCCAATGGATCGGCCTTGAAGGCGATATGCAATTGATGGCCCGCAAAGAAAAATTCGGGGCCTTCGGGCCGATGGCCTTACGCATAGCATCCTGGCTCACGACCCGGTGGCCATGGCTCCATGCCAAAGCGGCTTCAATGTTTGCGCATGACAAGCGTGCTTTCCTTGCAGACAAACCCACCAAAGACGCTCTGCGAATGATGCGCCGTGACGCCCGCTTACAAGACCAGGATCAACTACTCTCCTTTTTCGCAGGCATCCGTGATGTCGATATCTGGGATCAGGTCAGTCAGATAAAACAACCCGTTTTGGTCCTCGATGGTCAATGCGACCCGGTCATCCCTCACGAGAAGACCCTCCGTCTTGCCGAAACCCTGCCGAATGGCCGCCTGCTTCTCTACCCAAGTGTCGGGCACATGGTCGTGAACGAGCGACGCGAGGATTTCTGGCGAGACATAGTTGCCTGGAAAAACGCAATCTTCTCGGAAGGAAGACCGTGACCCTCCATTCCCTACCAGAGCCGCTGCACGTCGCGCTCTTTTTCTCGATCTTTTACTTCATCGCCGCGCTGATGACGGGTGTTTGGAAATGGAGAGCGATGTTAGGGGCGCAAGACGGCGAAGCTCACTCTTATACCGACATCGCTCATCACGCCGCGCTCCACTACGGGCCATTCATCGTTCTCGCAGGCGCGCTGGCCTCGTTCTGGCCGTTCGGTGCATCGTTCCCGGCTTGGGTGCTGATCGAGATTATGGGTTGGACGATGGTGCTCTCGCTTAGCCGCTACGTCTCTCTCGGCATTCGCGGCGGTACGTCGAACCAGCTACACAAGCCCACCGCCTCAGCCAAGCTAGGGCTCGTCTTCTTCTTCTTTGGCTCCGTCCTTCCCGGACTGACGATCGCCATCGGGGCGATAGTCGGCCTCTGGGACAGCCTGCCGGGTAAACCTTTCTAGTCGCATGCAACCAGACAAGACCTTCATCTCAGAAGACCTCTGCTCTACAGAAAACGACTGACAGAACAGTATGCAAGATCAAGCGACTGATATCGTCGTCATCAATACTACGGTCTGGTCGGGCCAGCGTCCCGCGCCGCACAAGGGGTGGTTTGCGGTGCGTCGGGGTCTGATCGGCGCCGTCGGAACAGCAGATACAAAGCCGCCAGCTGCAACACGAATCATCGATGCCCACCAACGGCATGTCCTGCCTAGCTTCGTGGACTGTCATAGCCATATTTCCGCTGCTGCCCTGACCAATATCGCGAGAAGTGGCAACCATTGGCGTAGCAAGCAAGATGCTCTACGGGAACTACGACAACTGGCTGCTACCGACGGCACAGCCGAATGGCTGGTCTATTTTTTCGCGGACTGGGACGCGTGGCAAAATCCGCGACCGCCCACAGCCAGGGAACTGGAAGTAGCCTCTGGTGGGCGCAATGTCTTCTTGGTTTGCGAATCGCTGCATCGCGGAATCCTTTCGGAGTCGGGCATGAGGACGTGCTCACTCACGCAACGGGCTCACACGCGTTTCATGGACAGCACCAGAGGTGTTCCCAACGGCATTGTGTGGGAAGAAGTTTTTTCCAAGTGTCTGGTGACGGTATTCGATTCGATCATACGAGGCTTGGGCCCCGAAGGACTGCGAAAAGTCATGTCCGCCGAAGCGCAGCGGCATTTGGTTTACGGCATTACCGATGCTCACGATCCATCCGCGACGCGATCGATGAGCCAGGCCCTGCAATCTGTGAATGACAAAACCCCTTTGCGCATCAGTTGGTCCGCTGTAGGCGAGAACGGCCCGATCAGCTCAGCTGATGCTGCCAGCAAGCTGGACGACTACGGCAACGGTCCTACCAGTGCCAAGATTTTTACGGACGGCGCGCATCGGTGTGCCTTGTGCATCGATGTCGGTACAGCGTTGACCATGGTGGTCAACATCTTTGGGGAGGCGCTGGGGCGTTTGAGCATGGCTCCCCTTCGTCAGTTGTTCGAAGGCAACACGGTTTTTTCAAACGGCTCGTTCTATCGCAAAGGCGAAATATTCTCACAACAGCAACTACAACAACGTGTGGACGCATTGGGCAAGAACAATGAGCGCCTGAAAATTCACGCCCTGGGCAACCGTGCTGTGGATATGGCCTGCGATTGTATTGTCGA
>CAJVYZ010000646.1 GCA_913009915.1 uncultured Gemmatimonadota bacterium
CATGTCTCTTTTGTGTTCGTTATTTGTTATCGCTCTTTGTTAGTAATTTGAGTATCATTGTTTTTATATTTATTTTTTTTTTTTTATTTATTTTTTTGTTTTTTGTTTTTATTTTTTGTTTTTTTTTTTTTCAAGCAGAAGACGGCATACGAGATATATCAGTGTGACTGGAGTTCAGACGTGTGCTCTTCCGATCTGTAAAATTGGCGGGAACGGGCACGGGCCAGCGGCGGCGCAAAGTAAAGCTGGGCCATCTCCTCGTAAAAGCCGGCGAACCCATTGAGGATGAGGGGGTAGATAGGGTTGCCGGAGAGGCGGGTGAGCAGCCGGTGTAGCTGCCAATCGTAACCGGCGTAGGCGACGGCCGTATCTGCCAAGCCCACATGCCCGGCCAGAAAACCGGCTACCTGCGCCCCCGCCTGGGCCACCGCCGCCCGCGTGTCGATCTCGGGGCCGCGATCCACCAGCGCCTGCGCGACGCGGGAGTCACGGACAAAGGAATCCGCCGCGCGAACCAGTGCACCTTCGAACTGGAAGATCGTTACTGGAGTTACCGCAGGGACGGTGGCATCTGCGGCCGTCAGTTCGCGTGGATCACACGTTCGGCCAACTGACCCCCAGGGACCGGACGAACCCTAGTACCGGGCCTCGATCAGCTCGGCCCGCCGCTTTTCGAGAGTCTTCAGACGGCTGAGCATTTCCTTCTTCAGGAAATCCCGGTAGAGCGTCGCCCCGACACAACTGCTGTCGTAGGAATAGATGCTCTGGAATGCGCCCGGCGCCTCCTCGACCTTGGTATTGGTCGTGATGTGGGTCTGGAACAGTGCGTCGGTACCGAACACTTCCTCGACCTCGGTCACGAGCTTCTCGTCCAGCTTGGTGCGGGCATCCTTCATCGTGACCAGGATCCCGAGCATCTGCAGGAGTTCGTTCTGGTTCGACTTGATCGCCTCGAGATCCGCCTTCAACTTGCGCAGCGTTCCCACCGACAGACCGTTGATCGGCGTCGGAACGAGCACGTAGTCCGCGGCGGCCAGCGCGTTCATCGTCAGCACGCCCATGTTCGGCGGTGTGTCGATCAGGATCCAGCCGTAGGCCGAGGAAAGCGCTGCGGTCACCTTCTTCAGGCGATCATAGATCTGGGTCTTGGCCATGCTCTCGAGATGGGGACTGGCCGGCAGGATGTCGATATTCTCCTGGAACACCGTCGAGGTGATTCCGTCCTGCGGCGTGATGGCGCGGCGCAGGATGTCGAAGATGGTCCGGCTCGAGGGAGTGCCGTCGACCTTGCCGAGGAGCGCTGAAGAGAGACAGCCGTGCGGATCCATGTCGATGGTCAGGACCGAGCTGGTGATGTCGCTGTAACGCAGCAGGCCGGCCGCGATATTCAATACGGAAGTGGTCTTGCCCACTCCACCCTTGGGGTTCACCACTGCGATGACATTGCTCATCCGGATCGCGCTCCCTGATTCGGCGGCAGGCCGGGCGACCAAGGTGACCGACCGGCGAATGGTTTCCCGACTCCGTTTTGACGGACTCGCTGACCGGGGCTACTCTAGTTCCACTCCCCTCCCCGCGCAACCCGGGTTTCGCGTGCGCATCCACCGCCTCACACCCTACCTCCGTCGTCATCGTGGCGCCCTGATCGTTGGCCTGGTCTCCATCGTGCTGGGCGACCTGCTGCTCCTGAGTGCCCCCTGGTGGCTGCGTCGCGCGATCGACGGGCTCGAGGCTGGGGATCTGGAGGCGAGCCGGCGAGCCGCGCTCCTGCTGCTCGCGGTCACCGCGGTGGGCGGGGTCTTCAAGTTCGTCATGCGACGGTGGATGATCGGGGCCAGCCGCTGGATGGAGCTCGAGATCCGGCGCGATTTCACGGCCCATCTCTTTGGTCTGAGCCCGTCATTCTTCGACCGCAACAAGGTCGGCGACCTGATGGCGCTCGCTACCAATGACCTCAACGCGATCCGTATGCTCCTCGGCCCGGGGATCATGTACGTGGTGAACACCGCGGTCACCCTGACCGTGGCGCTGGCCCTGATGCTCGCGCTGAGCCCGAAGCTCGCGCTCGTCGCCCTCCTGCCCCTGCCACTGCTCGCGATCGCGGTCCATCATGGGAGCCGCCTGACCTACGCCCGTTACGCGAAGGTCCAGGCGCAGTTCGGCG
>CAJVYZ010000647.1 GCA_913009915.1 uncultured Gemmatimonadota bacterium
GCCGACCACCATGATCTACACCCTTTCCCTCCACGCGCCTCTTCCGATCTCCGACATCGATCCCCATCGTTGGCGCGACAAGGCCATCGGGGTGCTGACCGGGACGTCGATGGGCCCGCTCATGCCTCAGGTGCTGGCCCCGCTCGCCGCCCAAACCTCGGCCCGGTTCGATCTGATGCCGCTGGAGAACCCGATCTTCGGAACCACGGTCACCACGGCCGGGCTGCTGCCGGGCCGGGCGTTCCAGGATGCGCTGTCCGGCCGGAGCGATCTGGATCTGGCACTGCTGCCGGCCGAGGCGGTCAACGACGAGGGCAAGTTCATCGATGACGTCACCCTGGAGGATGTCATGGCCCAGGCGCCGGTCGAGATCCGGGTCTCTTACGATTTTGCCGACGCCCTCGCGGGCGAGGATAATAAAGAATGAAGAAAGTCACCGTAGCCATCATCGGCCGGCCCAATGTGGGCAAGTCGACGCTGTTCAACCGGATTCTGGGCGGGCGCCGCGCCATCGTGTCCGATCAGCCGGGCACCACCCGCGACCGGCACTTCGGCGACGCCGAGTGGGCCGGTCGCGAGTTCTGGCTGGTCGACACCGGTGGCCTGGTTCCGGGCTCGAAGGATTCCATGGACCGGGCCATTCGCCAGCAGGTCGAGATAGCCGTGGAACAGGCCGACGTGATCGTGCTGCTGGTGGACGGGCTCGAGGGGCCCAGTCCAGTCGACGCCGAAGTGGCGGCCCAGCTGCGCAAAGCGCAGCGTCCGGTACTGCTGGTGGTCAACAAGGTGGACGACCTTCCCAACAGTACGGCCCACCTCCCGTTCTATGAAATGGGCCTGGGAGAGCCGTTCGTGGTGTCGGCCCAGACGGGGAAGGGAAGTGGCGATCTGCTGGACCGGATCGTGGAGCTGTTTCCCGACAAGGCCACGTTGGAAGAGGAAGAGGGCATTACCGTAGCCGTGGTGGGCCGGCCCAACGCCGGCAAGTCGTCGCTGGTGAACAAGCTGCTGGGCGAGGAACGGCACCTGGTGGCGCCGGAGGCGGGCACCACGCGCGATTCCATCGACTCCACCTTCCGCTACCAGCAGCAGACGGTGACCTTCATAGACACCGCTGGCCTGCGGAAGCGGGCCAGGGTATCGGGCGACCTCGAATTCTATTCCAACGTCCGGACCGAGCGGGCCATCGGCCGGGCTCAAGTGTGCGTCCTGGTGGTCGACGCCGAGGTCGGGCTCCACACCCAGGATCTCAGGATCGCCAACAAGGCATGGGAAGAGGGCTGTGGCCTGATCATCCTGGTCAACAAGTGGGACCTGATCCCGGACAAGGACACCAACATGGCCAAGCGGGGCCAGGACCTCCTCACCGAAAAGGCCCCGTTCCTCAAGCACGTGCCGTTCCTGTACGGATCGGCCGAGACCGGCCAACGCATCCGCCAGTTGTTCGACCTGATCCTCGAGGTCGCCGAGGCGCGCGAACGGCGCGTGGCCACGGCCGAGGTGAACCGAGTGCTGGAGGAGCTGGTGCTGCGGACCAACCCGCCGCAGAAGCCGGGAGCGGAGGTGAAGATCCTCTATGGCTCCCAGGTCGGGACCGAGCCGCCGCGGTTTGCCATCGTGTGCAACCGGCCGGAGGCCATTCCGGAATCGTATCAGCGGTACATAGTGAACGGGTTTCGGCGGGCGTGGGCCTTTACCGGGAGTCCGGTGCGGGTGAGTTATCGGGAGAAGAAGGGGCGGCGGGTGGGGACGGATGGGAGGCGGGTGAGGTAGCTGGTGGCTGGTGGCTGGTGGCTTCCCAGGTGGTCAGGCTGAAGGACGCAGAGCCGGGGTTTCCGCGACAGGCCCGAGGCGCGTAGCTAGAGCCACGGCTCGGCTGAGGCCCCTAAAGGGCTTCACCCCCATCGCTTCAGCGACATCAACGGAAGAATCATCCCTATCCGTGAGATTCCTTCATAGAGGCTCCCCCAATCCGGCCGGGCTCTTGCGCGGAACGGATATTCTTCGCAACTTCATTCCTATTAGCTCCTTACACTAGCCACCTCAAGTAGAAGATGAGCCCGTGAGCCCGTTTTACCTGGCCGGCGCCTTGGTGCTGTCGTACCTCATCGGGTCGATCCCCACTAGCCTCCTCGTCAGTCGCTTGGTGAAGGGCATCGACC
>CAJVYZ010000648.1 GCA_913009915.1 uncultured Gemmatimonadota bacterium
GACGTGCTGTGTGCTGCTCTTTTTTTATTTTCTTTTGTTTTATTTTACTGTTTTTTTTTTTTTTAATGATACGGCGACCACCGAGATCTACACTCTTTCCCTACACGACGCTCTTCCGATCTGGAGCGAGGACTTGTCAGCGAACGGGTTACTCTGCTGATCCCAGTGGAACTTGTGCTCGGAACCGGGTAGCTCACGATCGATTAGGATTCCGGGACCTCTGATGTAGATCTGGCCGTCGGCGCTTATGTAGCCCACGCCTAGATGCCGAAGGAGTTTCCTTAACCCGGGCCCGATCCTTGGTAGGCCTACGACCGGGATACCGCCCAATGGCTTCGCAGCAGTTAATACTTGCTCGGCGATGTCGCGAACTGGCCCGCGGCGCGGGTTACGGCAGACTCCAATGGCGATCGGAATCCACTCGGCTCCGTCCGGCTGAATCTCCACTAGCATGTCTAGACCTGGATTCAATGCATGACTGAGCCGATACCCGAAACCCGCTTCCGCTAGGTGTTCTAGTCGGCCTAAGATGTCTGAGTGTAACTCTTGTAAGTTCATATACGGCAAAAGGTTGCACGTTTTCACATGATTTACGGATACGTAAATCTATCTCATTTAGTAAATCCAAGCAACCCACTTGCCATAAGCCAGACCACTTGGTACGGAGAATCTCGCCGCTAGACACGGGGCGGTTAGATCGCCGTGTAGGAGCCGGAATCGGTGAGGCGCTTGCTGCGTTCCCCCTTCTCCGACTTCTCACGGCAATCCGAACAGTGGGATGTTGAGCCCCGTGCCCGCGGGCGGACAGCAGGTAGCAGGTACACTTGAACTTTCAATCGGGAGTGTATCAGGCGCGCAGCAGTGGCTCGCCGGCTTCTAGCCGGCGCGCCACCTCCCCCTCGGGCAGCGTCACCACCCCCAATACCGCATCACCCTGCAGCGCCACCGGCCGGCTGACGAAAACCCGCAGCCGCTGCGCGCTGTGGTACAGTTCCTCCGCCACTCCGCGCACACCTAGTTCTCCCGAGCGACTGTCGTCGCTCAACCACTCCACTGCGCCCGACCGGGTCTTGAGTGGCAGGTCGATTCCGAACATGGCCTGCCGCGCCGGGAGGTCGAGCAGGAGCTCGCCGGGTTCCAGGCCTACCTCCCTCGCCAACGCGTCCTCGACCCGCTCCCTGAGGGCCACGTCCTGCCACACCCAGGACTGAGTCTCCGTCGGGAGTTGATTGCCGGGAATGTCGACAGCCCGCTTGAAGAGCCGCCGGTGGTACACCGCCGCCGCCAGACCGGTTGTGTCGGCCGCCAGTAAGCGCTCGGTTATGGCACCGTCGTTGGCATCGGCTATGAACTCCGTCGTCAACCCGCCGCTGCCGATCGCGGCCCTGACCGCACGCTTGAACATGCAGGTCGCCGCCCGGACCGCGTGGTGCCAGTACACGTTGCGGTACATCTGGTAGCGGGCGAACAACAGGGACTCCAGGGCGCTGAGACCTTTTTCGTGAATGCCGACGACGGTGCCGTGATCGTCGGTCCGGCACAGGGTCAGCGAAGCCAACAGGCGATCGACGTCCACGTTGCCGTAGGGAACACCGCACATCCGGGCATCGCGGCTCAGGTAGTCGATCTTGTCGAGGTCGAGCGTGCCCGAGATGAGGCCGGCGAGTGGACTGCGGCTGGTGCCCTCGATCAAATCACCGACCCGCCCGGCCAGGTCGGGAATGCCGAACTCCGCCAGCCGGTCGGCCAGGTCACCCTGCTGCAGTTTGGCGACGCCCAGATGTTCGTGGTGCAGGAAACCGGCTTCCTCGAGGCTGTGCGAGAACGGGTAGTGGCCGATGTCGTGCAGCAGGGCCGCCAGGCGGGTGGCCAGGTGATCCTCGGCGCTGACGTCCGAGAGTTCGCCCCGCTCGGCCAGGATCCCCAGGACCTGCTTGGTCAGGTGGTAGGTGCCGAGGGCGTGCTCGAAGCGGCTGTGGGTAGCGCCGGGATAGACCAGGAAGGCGTGGCCCAGTTGGCGGACGTAACGCAGCCGTTGCACCACCGGAGAATCGAGCACCGCGATGGCGGCTTCATCCAGCCGGATATTGTCCCACAGGGGGTCGCGGATGACCTCGAAGGCGGGGCCGGCCGGGCCTTCCTGCCGGTTCATTACCCGG
>CAJVYZ010000649.1 GCA_913009915.1 uncultured Gemmatimonadota bacterium
GGATGCTCTATATACAGATAACACACAAGCAGTTGCGAGTTGTCATGATGATTGATGCATATGACATGATGACTCATCGTGCGAATGTGTTTCTCTTTTTTTTTTTAATGCTACGGCGACCACCGAGATCTACACTCTTTCCCTACACGACGCTCTTCCGATCTGGCACGCCCGGGGCCGCGATCCGATACTCGGCCCGCTGGCTGTACCCCAGGGGGTCGGTCGCCTGGATGGCCAGCTCGGTGCTTCCACCCACACCTTCCGTGTGTGCGAACATCGTCGTGCCATAGGGCGTGGTCATGCTCTTGACGAACGTGCCGCTGTCGTAGGCGAAGGTCGAGGTCATTCCGATGACGTCGGTAATCGAGATCAGCCGGCCCTGGCCGTCGTAGACGAGCTTGGCGGTGCGCCCGAAGGGGTCGGTGATGGAGGTCACCTGCAGGGGATAGGCGGCGTCGCCATAGCCGAAGGTGGTCGCCTGGCCTATCGCGTCGGTGATCGCGCTCAGGCGCAGCCTCGAGTCGTAGCGGAAGGTAATGGCGTTGCCCTGGGCATCGACCATCCGGGTGATAAAGACCTTGCGTGGATAGCTGGTCTTGCCGTCGGAGGGGGAGAAGACATCCTTGCTGCCGTCGCGAAAGCGCAGCTCATAGGTGATCGGATTCGAGGAGGTCATCACTAGGTGGGCGCCGTTGTCTTCCTCCTGCGCGAACGCACCGCTCGACGGATCAAAGCCGCTATAGGTCCGAGCGCCGCCGCCGGCGACGTAGCGCATCACATTGACTCCGGGCGCGTTCGGATCGTCCTGGATATAGGTCAGCCAGTTGAGAGTCCACTTGTGGCCCACGTTGTAGGAGTCGAAGGTCGCCGGCTGATCGGCCTCCCGTTCGTTGTAGCTGATGGTCGTCTTGACCGCCGGGCCCACCGGTGGCGTATAGCCGACGGGGGTATCCTGGATGTGCAAGCTCGCCAGCAGGGACTTGAACCAGTAGACCGGCATCCCCTGCGGCGTGGGCGGGGTGGGGTTAGGGTTTTCCGTGGGGGGGGAGTAGCAGAAGGGGCAATCGTTCCGATCCGATGGTGAGTTCGCGTGCGGGTTGTTCCCGCTGGTGACCCCCGCCCAGGCCGACACCGCCGCCAGCGACAGCAGCAGCCCCAGAAGCGACCGGCCGAGCTTGCTCATTTCCCTTTACCTCCCGGAAGTTGTTTTTCTGGGGCCCTCGGGGCATGACGCCGGAAGAGCGAGACAGGGTTGATCGGCACCGCGCCGGGTATGGGCCGGCCGGTGCGCAAGCTGACGGGCCGGCCCTGGGCCTTGGTGAATACGCCTTGCCGATAGCGCTTGAAGCAGGCGAGATCGTTCTTCCCGCACAGGACGGCCACACAGCCGGTCAGCCCGTGAAACAACGCCAGTTCCCGGGGACCGGCCTTCGGAGGCGCTTCGTGATAGACCCCATGGGGGGAATAGCGCACGAGCGAGCCGATGGCCAGCGGGGCGGCCGCATACTCCTCGACCTGCATGAACACGGTTACGGGGTGTTTGGCGACCGAATGCGGCAACGCGATCGTGACCAGCTTGATGTCATGCAGGTAAGGGCCGAGCGTGTTCGGGAGAGACTTCCAATACCCGTGGGCTTTGGCCCATCGGTACACGCGGGCCATGTCCGCGGGGCTGCCGACGTGGACCAGACGGCCAATGACGAGATTACGGTACTCGCCGTCGGCCAGCAGGCCGTAGCGATCCTGTCGGCAATCCGGCGATGCGGCGCGACAGGATCCGGCGACAAGAACCAGGCAGCCGGCGGCCGCGAGCAGGTAGCGTCGAAAGGCAAGCAAAGGCGTGCCCCCCTGTTGGCGCCCGAAGGTTGGCGGAGTCTTTATCCTCGTTTGCAGAGACCACCTTTCCGGTGGCTCGCCACGATGTTGCTTATCGTTCGATTCAACGCACCACCCCATCTCCCTGACAGCGGGCGGGCGCTCGCCTAGAGTATAAAAGGGTCTATCCGGGTTTCGCAACGAATTTATCGTAACTAGTGTCCGTCCAGAAACGCCTGTTTTCAACGGCAACCCGTTGATATTGTCGATCGACAAACCTGCATTTTGGGTCGACCCGGATAAACCCCATCGTTTTCCACCCGAACCGCGCAATGATCA
>CAJVYZ010000650.1 GCA_913009915.1 uncultured Gemmatimonadota bacterium
GGCTACCGGGACGAGCGGTTCGCCGGCGAGGGATCCTTCTACTTCAATTCAGAACTGCGCGTCCTGGCCAAGGAGGTTTTCTTCCTGTTTCCCCACGACCTCGGCCTGATTGCCATATTCGACTTCGGCCGCGTTTGGTATCAAACGGAGTCCGCCGGGAACATGCGCCTTAGTTACGGTGGGGGATTCTCGTTTGCGCCGTTCAAGCAACAGGCCAGTTCGCTGGTGATGACCATCGTCGGGGGCGACGACGGAGCAGTGTTTCACCTGCACCTGGGTGTGCCGTTTTGAGCCCTCCAGAGAGGCGCCAATAGGGCCGACGGCGCGCGGGCTCGGACAATCGTCTCGGCCCCACAATACTCCCTTCCAGCTATACCCATACATATCAATGCGTTACAGGCTCTTGTGAAAATCTTCACAAAGCTTTCTAGGTATCTTTACGGACGAAGTGGTAGTTAACGCATGGACCAACAGGCTCCCGCGACTCCTTCCCATGGAGGCCAGCCATGCGGCTACGACGTTCAGTTCTTCTCTTGTTGGCTACCCCATTTCTCCTCGTTGCAGTACAGGGGTGTAGCGACGACACCACCACCGCACCTCCTCCCGACCCGCCGGTAGCTCTGTCCTACGTCGGGTCCGACGTATGCGGCGGCTGCCACACGAATACCTTCAACGACTTCGCCAAGACCGGCCACCCGTACAAGCTCAACAAGGTGGTGAACGGCCAGCCGCCGACCTATCCGTTCTCGACGGTGCCGGCCCCACCGGCCGGGTACACGTGGGACGACGTTACCTACGTCATCGGCGGTTATGGCTGGAAGGCGCGGTTCATCGGTTTGGACGGGTTCATCATCACCGCGGGTGGACAGAACCAGTACAACCTGGCCACCAGCGGATGGGTCGACTACCACAAGGATGAGGTCAAGCCGTTCAGCTGCGGCACGTGCCACACAACGGGGTATCGTGGCGACGGAAATCAGGACGGCCTCCCGGGCATCATCGGCCAGTGGGCTGCCCCCGGCATCCAGTGCGAGGAATGCCACGGCCCCGGCAGCCAGCACGCCCAGTCGCCGACGGGCTTCCGGTTGTCGATCGACACCCGGTCGGAAGCGTGCGGCCGGTGCCACAACCGTGGCGGGATGAACGACCAGATCCCCGCCAGTGGTGGGTTCATCCGCCACCACGAGCAGTTCAACGAGATGCAGGCCACCGTCCACAAGGTGGTGGAGTGCGTCACTTGTCATGACCCGCATCTCAGCGTCAGGTACGATGACCAGACGGGCGTCAACCCGATGAAGGTGTCGTGTGAGGATTGCCACACCGGCGCTCGCCAATCGATCCTCGACGGCCCCCTGGCGGCGACAAAGGGCGCCTTCGCCTGCATCGATTGCCACATGCCCCGGGCCAGCAAGAGTGCGCTCACCCCCAGTCAGTTCGTGGGAGACATCCAGACGCACATCTTCAAGATCAACCCCGATTCGCTGGCCGAGCAATTCGACGCCACCGGGAAGTTCGCCAATCAGTACCTGACGACCGAGTATGCCTGCCTCGGGTGCCACGTAGACCCGGGTGACACCAAGACATGGGCCGACACCGTGCATGCCAACATCCATGGGCCCGGCTTCGACGTCACTAGAATCAAGGCCTCGGCCGTAGCCCACTAGCAAGGGGCGGGACGGAAGGAGGAACTCTAAGGCCTGCCGAGTTAATCGGCAGGCCTTAAGGTATTGGTACCTAGCCTACGGTAAGGGCGACGCATGCGTCGCCCCTACATGCATCATGCAACCTCCTAGAAAAACCAGGTGGCTGACAAATATCCCGTCACCGGGACAATGCCGTATTCGGAGCCCACGGTGCCCGACAGGATGTCGATGCTCCCGTCGCCGTAGGAGAGGAACAGGCCACCGCCGACGGTGAGATCCGCCCCCATCGAATAAGTTCCGGCGGGGACCACTAGCCCGCTGCCGTCACGCAAATTCATTAGGGTCAGTAGACTTACGTTCCACAGGGGATGGATCTGCCACGAACCCTGTGCGGCCATTTCGTCCTTGCCCAGCACCTGCATCTCCCCGTCCTGGAACGGCTCCGATCGAAACACCCGAGTGAGATCGTCCGCGTCCGAGGCGCCAAAATCGTCGTGCTGGTACTCAA
>CAJVYZ010000651.1 GCA_913009915.1 uncultured Gemmatimonadota bacterium
AGCCCGGCGAGCAACAGAAACACCAGACCACAGGCTGCGACACCGATCGCCGTCGTTGGCGTCCACCAGAAGCCGAGGCCCGCGGCGAGCCCGAAGAGCAGCCAGTGAAGCTGCGTCCGCCCGCCGTCCTCGAGCAGCCGCCACAGCAGACCGACCTGGACGAGGGTGAATAGCACCGACTCCCCGTGCGACCCCAACGGCACCAGACCCCAGAAGGCCACCAGCGGCGGGCCCGCCAGGTAGCCGTCGAGAAAGGTGCCCCACTCGGCACACACCCGTTGTCGTCCCGTCTCGGGAGCATCCTGAAACACTTGGCAGGAGGGGTTCCGGTCTACCACGATGAGCCGGCCGTACCGGAGCCGGCCGCGGGAGCGCGCCAACTCCAGTTGGCCGGTGTAGAACGACCCGTAGCAGCCTCCCCCGATTATCACGATGTCGCCGAAGGCAGGTGACGGCATCAGGCCAAGTCCGGTGTCCGGCCCCGATGTGCTTCCAGCCGGGCGAGCCACTCCGCCGGAACGTGCTGAGAGCCGATGGAAGTGTGGGTGCTACTGGTGATGGTATCGCCGTGCCAGTCACTCCCGCCGGTGGGTAGCAGCCCCAGAGATTCGGCGTGATGAAGGATTCGGGCGCGCGTCTCCGGTGGGTGGCTCGGGTGGCGCACTTCGACGGCGTCCAATCCGGATTCCATGAGCCGCTTCAGATTGGTGCGGGTCGCCCGTTCCTTCAAGTGCGCGGCCGACAGCACCCCGCCGACCGCGTGGACCAGGTCGGCAAGTTGGCGCAACGTGGGCAACTCCTTGGGTTCGAAGGCCGGGCGACCCCATCCGAGGTATCGGTTGAAGGCCTCGCCGATGTCGGGCACCACACCCAGCTCCACCAGGGCCCGGGCGACATGCGGCCGGCCCAGGGCCGCGCCTCGAGCGACGGACAACACGGCCTCCATCTGAAGCGGCACGCCGAGCCGCCCGAGTTTGGCCACCATGGCTTGGGCCCGCCGGTGGCGGTCCTCCCGGCGGGCGATGAGGAACGCTTCCAAGTCGGGTGACTCCAGCGGGAGGAAATAGCCGAGAACGTGGAGCTCGCCCCATGGGGCGGCCACGGAGAACTCACACCCGGTGATGACTCGAATTCCCAACCCGGCTCCCGCTTCGACTGCCTCGGGGAGTCCCTGCACGGTGTCGTGGTCGGAGAGCGCTATGGCCTCGAGCCCGGCGGCCGCAGCCCGTTCGACGACGGCGGTGGGAGGCAATTCCCCGTCGGAGGCGGTGGAGTGCAGATGGAGATCGACAAAGCCCGACAAGGTCAGCGACGGTATTCCGTCTCGGGCGAAGTCCACGACGGTTGTGACCGATGGAAGAGGTCCACCAGCTGTCGTTCGCTCAGTTGCTGCAGCGAGAACTCGCGGTGGCGGGATCCTCTTGGCGAATACCGGACGACCCTTTCTTCACGGTCGTCTCCGGTACCGCGGGTGAACACCAGGCCGAATTCGTCCTTGAAGTACTGCGTCACGTGCCCGGCAGGCGCGACGCTCCAGGTCGAGTTGTCGATGGTAACGGTCCGTGACATGGTTCCTGGCAATCCCGGGTTGATGAAATGGTGCGTAGCCTAGCCGAGTTCGACCTCGGCCCACAGTTCTGCTGCGGGGTCGAGGCCGGCCAGACGCCGGGCGTCCCCGCTTTCACGAAACTCCAGGAACACCCCCCTGATGGTTTCGTGGCGGAACAGCCACAGATGGTCGCCGGCGTCCCTGAACCGGCCGGCCTCCTCGCGGCGGGCGGCCAGATACGCGGGCTCCTCGTCGGAGCCCACCTTCGTGCGGGTCATCGTCAGCGCTCGCGGCATGTTCAGGTCGCTTCGTCCGGGTAGTTCTCCAGCATCGACTTGAGATCCGCCAGGAAGCGGTCGCCGTCGGCTCCGTCGACCACCCGATGATCGTATGACATCGACAGCATTCCCTTGGTCCGGATGCCGAGCGAATCTGTCCCGTCCGCGTGGCTGATGACAGCGGGGCGCTTTTCGATGGCGCCGACACCAAGGATGGCGACCTGTGGCTGGTTGATGATCGGCGTGCCGGCGTAGGAGCCGAAGCCGCCCGGATTGGTGATGGTGAAGGTGCCACGCTGCACTTCGTCCGGGAGCAACTTCTTC
>CAJVYZ010000652.1 GCA_913009915.1 uncultured Gemmatimonadota bacterium
GGCGATGATCTGGCCGCGGGTCGCGCTGCAGTATCACGAAACCTTGGCGAAGGCCCGCGCCGCCGCCACGGAACGAGCCAAAGTTCGAGTGCATGAGGAAAAACGCGCGTTTCGCATGCGGCTCTCGTTACCGGAAGTGCGGTTCAACACGCTTCTGGCGATGACCGACGACGTGGGCGTTCTGCAGCACTGCGTCTACGCGACCCCGAACCGTTGCCACGGCTACACCACCGACGACAACGCCAGAGCGGTAATCGTCGCCTCGATGATCTGGTCGCACTTCCAGGACGATAGCCTCCTGGCGCCCCTGCACACCTACCTTGCCTTCCTCAACCACGCGCGACCAGCGGGCGGCGGGCGCTTCCGCAACCTCATGAACTACGACCGCTCCTGGCTCGAAACGAATTGGAGCGACGATTGTCAGGGGCGCGTGCAGTGGGCGTTGGGCTATCTGGTCGCCCATGCCCCGAACAAGTCCATAAGTTGGCTGGCCGAAGACCTCTTCCGGTTGTCGCTCGGCAACTTCGAGTCCATAGGGAGCCCGCCCTCGTGGGCGTTCGCTGTTCTGGGCTTGTATTACTACCTCCGGAAATTCCCGGACGACCAGTCATCTCGCGCTGTCCTGATGATGCTCTCCAAACGCTTGGAGACCACCTTCGAAGAGCATGAAAGTGACGGCTGGGCGTGGTGTGAAGATGTGGTTACCTATGAAAACGCCCGCGTGCCCCAAGCGCTTATCTTGGCAGGACTGGCGCTCGACGATGAGGGCTTGACGCAAAGAGGACTGCGCGTGCTGAGTTGGCTGCTCGATGTGCAAACTGCCGACGAGGGACATTTGTCGGTGATCGGCAGCGACGGTTGGCTGCGTCGTGGCGGGCGCCGCGCCCCTTACGACCAGCAGCCCGTGGAGGCGGCGGCGTTGATCGACGCCTGCAAGGCCGCTTATCGAGCGACGAGTGACGAGATGTGGCTGATCGAGATGCGCCGCTGTTTCAACTGGTATCTGGGGCAGAACGACGCCGGCGTCTCACTCATTGAGTTCAAGCCTCACGGCTGTTACGACGGCCTAATCCGTGGCGGGGTCAACCAGAACTTCGGCGCCGAATCCTGCGTATCATGGCTGTTGTCGTTGTTGACGATGCACGAGATGCAGCCCGCTGAAGCGCCGGATCCCCCATCGGATACCGTCACCGTCGATGTCAAAGTGAGATCGCTGCCTCACGAGAAAGAAGAGTTATCTGCCGCGTCAAGCCGTACGCGCTAGAGAGAGGCGGCTGGAGCTTGCCGAGATGTCCGGGTTTGCCATGTTTTTCCTTATTTTGCCGCGCCGCCAATCGGGCGCAAAGTCATAAGTGTAATGATGATAGATGTTTAGAGATGGCCATAGTCGCCGCCTCATAACCCGGAGGTCACAGGTTCAAATCCTGTCCCCGCTATTTTCATCTACGGTATTAGAAGCGGTTTTGTTATATACTGTGGTAATAATTTAACACGGGGGATTTCTGAACTCGTGATCCTGGAAAAAGCACTTACGAACGATCAGATTTCCCTTGCAAACGATATTCACCGTAAAATGTCCGCTTGGTGTGTGTCGGAATCATCTTTAGACTCTTTAGCACAGCGATTACCAGGATTCTCACCCGAAACGACACTCATTAAAGCCGTGCTGGTTAATTCTCTTTACGGCACGAATGTATGGGATATCGTCCGGGTTGCAGAGTATGTTCAAGGGATATTGACACCTGAAGCTCTGATAAATGCGGACATCGACTTAGTGGAACGAATGGCTCATGTTCCCAAAGGGCCGAATGAGAAGAGGCCGAAGCGAAGGTATAGCTTTGCGGCCAAGTTTGCTCATTTTTTTATTAGTAGTGAACAGTATCCATTACTCGATACCCTTGCTGAAGAAATGGTCAAGTGGCATCTCGGTAGGAAGGCGATGGTTTACAACGACGAGCAGCGTTATGTTTCATTTGTCAGGAATTTTAATTATTTAAGAGAATCTATTGAGGGTTTACATTCACTACGGGAGATGGACCGTTATCTCTGGATCGCAGGGCATTACCATCATTGGAAAAAAAATGCGGAGGTTCCGATGTATGGCGTATTACGATCTTATTTTGAATTGAATTTCACGAAACT
>CAJVYZ010000653.1 GCA_913009915.1 uncultured Gemmatimonadota bacterium
TCACACTACGCGAGTCGGTGTCGTGTGGACCATACTCTTGTTTTTTTTTTTTTTTTTCTTACTTTGTTGTTTTTTTTTTTAATGATACGGCGACCACCGAGATCTACACTCTTTCCCTACACGACGCTCTTCCGATCTCCGAAGCCACTGGGCCCGATGCCCGGGAAGGCGGGTGGGTCGTCTCGAGCCAGGAGACCGGCCTCGTTCCCGTACCACCACCCTTCGAGGGAAAGGGTCGGGCTGCCTGTCTTTACCGGGCAACCGATCGCGGCCCCCAGCGAGATGCCCGCGTGATGTTCCGGCTACGCCTCTTCGCCATAAGCAGTCTGCTAGGTGTATCAGCCTGCGCCGGCGCTCACCCCCCGCCCGCCGACGGCGCCATCGTCGACGACCTGGGCCGGACGGTGACTGTCGACTCGCCACCCAATCGCATCGTGGCCCTGGTGCCATCGGTCACCGATCTCATCCTGGCCCTGGGCGAGGGCGAGCGGTTGGTGGCCCGGACGCGGTACGACACCGACCCGCGACTGGCGGCGCTTCCCGCGGTTGGGGGCGGCCTGGATCCAAACATCGAAGCCATCATTGGCCTGCGACCCGATTTGGTCGTCGTCTGGCCCGGGGCCGACCAGCCGCTCATCGGCCAGCTCGACGCGGCGGGCATCGCCGTCTATGGAGCCGGCAGCCAGAGCCTGGAAGACCAGGAACGCCACACCCGCCAGATCGGCAGGCTCTTAGGCGTCGAAGCCAGAGCCGATTCGCTGCTGGCCCACCTCGACAGCAGCTTCGCCGCACTGGCCACGGCCCTGGCCGGCGTCCCCGTGGTATCGGCGCTCTACGTCGCCTGGCACGATCCGCCGATGACAACCGGACCTGGCACTTTCGTCGACTCGATCATGAGCGTCGCCGGGGGGCGCAACATATTTGACGACGCCGCGAGCGACTGGCCGCAGGTCAACATGGAGGAGATCGTTTCGAGGGATCCCGACGTGCTCATCCTCCCGGTGCCCACCACCAGTGATTCGGGTGGCATAGCCTGGGTACACCAAACACCCGGGTGGCGTGACCTGCGGGCGGTCCGGACCGGGCGGATACTGTTGGTGGACAGCGAACTGTTCAGCCGGCCGGGACCGCGCATAATCGACGCCGCCAAGCAGTTGGCGGAATTACTCCACCCCGGCGTGACCGGCCAGTGACCGGAGCGGCTCTTATCCGGTGGTTCGTGCTCAGCCTGGTGCTGGCGACGACCATGGTGGTGAGCGTGTTCGTGGGAGCGGCCGACTTGTCTCCCGGCGAAGTTTTGGCCGCGCTCACCGGCCAGGGTGACGAAACCACGCGCACCATCGTGCTCAACCTCCGGGTACCACGCGCCGCACTGGCCGCGCTGGTGGGCGCCTGTCTGGCGCTGAGCGGCGCCGTGTTCCAGGCGTTGCTCCGCAATCCGCTGGCCGAACCCTACATCCTCGGCATATCAGGCGGCGCGGCCGTGGGCGCGGTGACCGTCATCGTGTTGGGTCTCAGCGTGCGCCTGCCGTGGCTGCTGCCGCTGGCGGCGTTCGCCGGCGCCATCGTTGCCATGGCCGTGGTGTTGCGAATCGCGCTGGGCGTGGGCGGCGCCCTCGACACCAGGGTGCTGCTCCTGGCCGGCGTGGTGGTGGGGGCGTTCTTCAACGCCATCATTCTCCTGCTGCTCAATTTCGCCGACGTGGACACCTTTCGCGCCGCCGTATTTTGGATAATGGGCAACCTCTCGGGAGCCACCTGGCGGTCCGTGAGTCTGCTGGCAGCTTACCTCGTTCCCGCGGCGCTCGTGCTGATGGCACTCGCCCGGCCGTTCAACCTCATCGCCGTGGGCGAGGACACGGCCCTCTACCTCGGCGCCCGCGTCGGCATCGTGAAGTTGGTCGCCTATCTCACGACGTCGCTGCTGGTGGCGGCATCGGTAGCGGTGAGCGGAGTCATCGGTTTCGTGGAGATCGGAAGAGCGTCGTGTAGGGAAAGAGTGTAGATCTCGGTGGTCGCCGTATCATTAAAAAAAAAAGAAATATGAAGAAAAAAAAAAAAAAATAAAGTCTGCTCACGTCATGTCGCGAGTGCTAGCGACAGACAGTCAGTGCGCTCTCAATGCACAATCTGCCAGC
>CAJVYZ010000654.1 GCA_913009915.1 uncultured Gemmatimonadota bacterium
ATGAGTGAAGAAAACGTTTACACAATCCCGGATGTACGGAACGCCCTTGTTGAGTATTTTGGAGTAACGGCTGCCTACCGCGAAGGTCTGGCTGAAAGATTCGACAAGCCATGTAACCAGAAAAACACCAATTACGCAGAGTCGCTGCAGATCATGGTGAGCTACATCGAAGCCTTGCCAAATGATAATCCTACGCTGCGACTGTTGGCTGATTCTGCACTTTCTGGAAAAATGTTTCCGATGAACTGAAATTGGTCTAGACAAAAATGGCTCATCCCTCACGCTTTGGTTGTAACGCCGAAGCACGCAAGGGGGAGAGCCAAGGATGGCATCTTACCACGCACCAGCGGAATGGGAAGAGTGGTCCGGATGGTTGGCAGCCGGATTGCACGGCCGGTCGCGATGGCGGTTGCCGCCGCTGTTGATGGGGTTGCTGTTCGCCGGGGGAAGGCGAGTGGTCGCCTCGTGGATTCGCACTGCCGGCTTGAGCGACGACTTTCAAGACTATTACTTCTTTGTGCAGAGCGTGGGACGCCGCTGGCGAGAATTAGGGCGACGGGTTCTCGTCTTGGTGCTTCTGCGCGCCATCGGCAAGCAGAAGCGGGTGCTGGTGGCGATCGACGATACGCCAACGAAGCGTTACGGCCCGAAAGTCGAAGCGGCTGGCATCCATCACGACCCCACACCTGGACCGACCGGCCGGCCGTTTTGTTACGGTCACGTGTGGGTCACGCTGGCGGTGATCGTGAGGCATCAGCGGTGGGGCACCATTGGCTTGCCGATCTGGTCGTGGTTGTACGTGCGAGAAAAAGATGTCGCGAAGCTGCCGAAACACTACGACTGGACGTTTCAAACCAAGCTGAAGTTGGCCGCCGATTTGGTGCTCTCGGCGGTGGAAACGCTGCAAAATGCGGAAAAAGAGGTATGGGCCGTCGCCGACGGTGCCTATGCCAAACGCCCCTTCGTCCAGCCGGTGATGGCTTTAGGGGTGACGCTGGTCGGCCGCTTACGCAAAGACTCGGCTCTTCGCGACTTGCCGCCGCGCGAGAAGAAAGTCCGTCGCGGACGCAAACGCAAGTACGGACGCAACCGCATTTCATTGGCGAAGCGGGCCGCCCATCGGCAGGGTTGGGAAGACGTGACATGCGTGGTGTACGGCGGCAAAGTGGTCAAGCAGGTGAAGACGTTCTTGGCCACACATCGGACCTTCGGCGGGATGATTCGTGTCGTCATCGTCAAGGAAAAAACCGGCCCACAATTCTTCTACTGCACCGACCCGCATGCCGACGTGGCCGAGATCATCGAGACATTTGCCGATCGGGCCACCATCGAACAGGTATTTCACGACGTGAAGGAAGTGTGGGGCAGCGGCCAACAACAGGTGCGCAATTTGTGGGCCAACATCGGCGTCTGGCACTTGAACCTGTGGATGCATACGCTTGTCGAACTGTGGGCCTGGCGACGTTCAGCGAGGCGACTCACGCATCGCGACGACTCGCCTTGGGACCGGCTGGAAAGACGTCCGTCTCACGCCGACCGTCGCAAAGCGTTGCAGGCAACATGTTTGGCCGAAGAATTTTCGAGCACTCTGCCGCAAACGCCCTTGCCCAAAAAATTCCGCCAACTCCTCAAACGCCTACTCCGAATCGCCGTGTGACGGAACCGAAAAAGACAGAAAGTGCAGAACAACGCCATTTCGGTTTTATCTATATCGCGAGCGGAGAAGCGTGACTGAGAATCGGGAATACAGTCGCGGTTGAGCCTGCCGAGCTGCATCCAGACGATTCATCGTGACTCAACCGCCGGATACTCAAGTCGGCAGTTGGTCCGCAGTATTCAGCATACCCACCGATCAATCGAACTGATGGGAGGTTTATACTACTGGAACCTGTAATTCATTTTCCGCTTTGCTCACCGCCAAGAGTGATCAATAACCCGAGAAACACCGGCAACTTCTGGCAAAATGGGTGAGTCTCTCGGCGGAAATCTTCATTCACGTCTTCAGTAATTCTGGCCAATCGGTCAATGGCCCGGACTCTACCTAGTCAGCGACATTTTTGTACATAGAGGAATCTTTTCATACATATGGAGATCGGAATTGTGAATAAGGACCAATTGCTGACAGTAGTCCAGTGTC
>CAJVYZ010000655.1 GCA_913009915.1 uncultured Gemmatimonadota bacterium
GAATTCGATGGGAAGAAGACCGGCCGAGTTGTCGATGGTGAGGGAGACCTCGGCCCGCCCGAGAGCGGAGCGCCCAGGCGTACCGGCGAAGATGACGTCGTCCATCTTGCCGGACCGTAGGGTACGGGGACCCTGAGCTCCGAGAACCCACGCAACCGCGTCGATGAGGTTCGACTTACCCGACCCGTTGGGACCGACGACAACCGTCACCCCGGGCTCGAACTCGACGTGCGTGCGCTCGGCGAAGCTCTTGAAGCCTTTGACGGTCAGTGACTTCAGGAACATACCCGGCTGGCTCCCTTCCTCGGCTTTTGAGCGTACCTGGCCTGACCCCGTGAGATCGGTCCACCTGTGGTGAGAGTCCGTTGCCCACGATGTGTGGGTGGAGGGAGGATCATCACGATGGCCAGGAGAAGGCATACGCCGGAGCAGATTGTGCGCAAGCTGCGCGAGGCTGACCGGCTGCTCGCGGAGGGCGAGGATGTTGCGGGGGTCGCGCGGCATCTCGAGGTGTCCGAGCAGACCTATCACCGCTGGCGGAACCAGTTCGGCGGGATGAAGGCCGACGACGTGAAGCGTCTCAAGGAGCTCGAGCGCGAGAACGCCACGCTGAAGCGGATCGTGGCTGACAAGGAGCTCGAGAACCTCGCGCTGCGGGAAGTGAGCCGGGGAAACTGGTGAGCCCGTCGAGGCGACGCCGAGCGGTGCACATGTTGTGCGACCGGCTCGGTCTCTCGCAGCGGCGGGCGTGCCGGATCGTCGGCCAGCATCGTTCCACTCAGTGCCACACTCCTGGCGAGCCCGAACCCGATCGGGATCTGCGGGTGAGGCTTCGACGCTTCTCGAAGAAACACCCCCGCTGGGGGTATCGCCGTGCACATGCCGTGCTGGGCCGGGAGGGACATCACGTGAACCGCAAGAAGATCCAGCGGCTCTGGCGAGAAGAAGGCCTCCGTGTTCCTGCCAAGCGCCGGAAGCGTCAACGGCTCGGAGAGTCGTCAACGCCGGCCGACCGGCTGGCCGCCAAGCGGCCCGATCATGTGTGGGCGCTCGACTACCAGTTCGACGTCACCGCCACGGGGCGGATCATCAAGGTGCTTCATGTGGTCGACGAGTACACCCGCGAGTCGCTCGCCGATGTCGTCGACCAGGATACGCTGGCCAGTGGCCACCGCCGCGCCGGGGTTTTTTATGCTTTGTGGGCCATGGTCGCCAAGGTCGCACTCGCATTGGCGGTGGGCATCTCTTTCTGGATCCTCGATGCATCGGGTTTTGATGCCTATAGCGACGACAACGCGCCGCGGGCATTGCTCACTCTCGCGATTCTGTTCGGAATCGTTCCGGTCGGTTTCAAACTGGTTGCGGCGGCGGTCGCGTGGCGCTATCCAATAACCGCGGAGCGGCAACAGGCCTTACAAAAAGCAATCGCGGCTGGCAATTTTGGCGGTACCGCGCCGGTTTTAAAGTTCGACAAGCCGGTCTAGCACAACAACGAGATTAGCTGGTGGCGGAGCCGACATGCGCGAAAATGGACTGAAGACCCTTTGGCAAGACGGTAGGTCGGCGGTCAATGGTTGGTTAGGCATACCCAACTCCTTTTCCGCTGAAGTTATGGCCCAAGCGGGTTGGGATTCCCTGACCATCGATATGCAGCACGGCGTCGTCGGTTACCAAACGGCCGTCACCATGTTGCAGGCAATTTCGACCACCGATGTCGTGCCCATGGTGCGGGTGCCGTGGTTGGAACCGGGCATCATCATGAAATCACTCGATGCTGGCGCTTATGGTGTCATTTGCCCGATGATCGGCAATCGGGCCCAGGCGGAGGAACTGATCTCCTACTGCCGCTACGCACCGGCCGGCACCCGCAGTTTCGGTCCGGCTAGGGCAATGATTTATGGCGGTGCCGACTATCCCCAGCATGCGAATGATACGGTGCTGGCCATCGCCATGATTGAGACCGCCGAGGCTATGGACAACCTCGAGGAGATCATCAGCACCCCTGGTTTGGACGCGGTCTACATCGGTCCGTCCGACCTCTCACTTGCCCTCGGCCACCCGCCGCAGCAAGATTGGCCCGATGGCCCGGTCTACGAGGCTCAGGAGCGTATTTTGGCGGTCGCCAAACAGCATGGCG
>CAJVYZ010000656.1 GCA_913009915.1 uncultured Gemmatimonadota bacterium
CCTATAGTTTAGTTTTTTTTTTTTCCAGCAGAAGCCGGCATACGAGCTATCTCAGTGTGCCTGGAGTTCCGACGTGTGCTCTTCCGATCTCGGGCCGGTCGACATCGATCGCCGCGGCCGGGTGGCGGTGGTGTCGGATCCCCAGGGGGCCGTCCTCGCCCTCGTCAGAACGGAGGACGGCGACCCGCCCGCGCGGGAGCCGAGGATGGACGACTGGCTGTGGCAGGAACTGTGGACCACCGACGGGCCCTCGGCCTTGGCGTTCTATGAGGAATTGATCGGCTACCAGTCCGAGACAGTCGAGATCCCGGCCGGCGCCTATCACGTGCTGCAGCGGGACGGACACTCATACGCTGGTCTGGCGCAACTTCCCTGGGATTCGGTGCCGCCTATTTGGCTGCCGTACATCAGAGTCGAAGATCCGGCAGCGGTCTCGGCTCGGGTCGAGGCATTGGGTGGACGGGTAATCCTCTCCACCGATCAGATCCAAAGCCGTGATGCCGCGGTGATCGAGGACCCGACCGGAGGCACGCTGGCCATTCAACGCTGGACCCCCGAGGGTCAGGCGGGAGGTAGCCAATGACTTGGCTCATCGGAAGGCGCGGGCAGCGGACCCTCAGGCGCACGCTGCTGATCGGAGCCATACTGGCGTTGTCGGCCTTTGCCTCCTACTGTGGCGGCACCAGCGTCTACATGGGGGTGGGATATTCACCGTATTGCTGCGGGCCGTACTACGGCGGACCGGTTGGGATTGGGAGGCCGAGGGGGTACTACTAGCTGGTGGCGTGTGGCTGGTGGCTGATTGCTACTAGCCACCAGCCACCAGCCACTTGCCAGAGCGCCATGTCCAATCCTCTCACCCCATTCCTGAAGCACCAGGGCGTCCTGATCCTCGACGGCGGCTTGGCCACGGAGTTCGAGGCGCGCGGCTGTGACCTGAACGATCCGTTGTGGTCGGCCAAGGTGCTGCTCGACGACCCCGAGCTGGTGAAGGCGGTCCACCTCGACTACCTCCGGGCCGGCGCAGATTGCATCGCCTCGGCCAGCTACCAGGCATCGTTCCCCGGGTTCGAGCGGCGCGGGCTGGACCATCAGCAGGCCGCCGATGTGATGCGGCAGTCAGTGCGTCTGGCGCTGGAGGCGCGGGATGGGTTCTGGGGTGACGGCAGCGGGCACCCAGGCCGTCTGCGCCCGCTGGTGGCGGCCAGCGTCGGACCTTACGGCGCTTATCTGACGGACGGTTCGGAATACACTGGGGACTACGGTGTGGATCGTCCCGTTCTCAGCACTTTCCATCTCGAACGATGGCACGTGTTGGCCGAGTCCGGCGCCGACATCATGGCGTGCGAGACTATCCCTTCCGCGCCGGAAGCTCAGATTCTCCTCGAGCTCCTGCGGCTGACTCCCGACATCTACGCCTGGTTCAGTTTCAGTTGCCGTGACGAGGAGCGCATCAGCGACGGGACGCGGCTGGTGGAGGTCGTGTCACGTCTCGAGGACGAGCCGCGCGTTGCCGCAGTGGGGGTCAACTGCACGGCGCCCAGTCACATCCCCGGTTTGATCAAACGCTTGCGCGAGGTGACCAGGAAACCGATCGTGGTTTATCCCAATTCGGGAGAGACCTACGACGCGGCAGGGAAGTGTTGGTTGGGGGAAACGGATCCGGTGGATTTTGGCTCGGCCAGTGGCGAGTGGGTCGAGGCCGGTGCCACGATCATCGGCGGGGGCTGCCGCACCGGCCCTGAACACGGTAGGGCCATTCGGGAATACCTGGCACAGCGCTAGAAGGTGAACAGCACGCCGAGTGCCAGGCCATGCATCGTCATGTCCCACTTGAGCTGATCTAATCCCGAGCCTTCCTGGCGATCGACGCTCAAGATGCGGTACCCCAGCGATGCCGAAGTGGCCTCGTTAAACCAGTAGTTGACGGAGGCCGCGCCGAACCAGGAGAACTTCGAGCCGCCCCCGCCGGCCTCGGCCCTGAGAACCAACAACCAACTCTCGCCCAGCGCCGGGGAATATCGCAGGCCTCCAAACACATCGACCCACTTCGTGCCACCCTCGATCGGTGGATTCCCTACTATCCCAGCTGTGAGGCTGAGGTCGTTGTACCTGGCCAGGGCAAGCA
>CAJVYZ010000657.1 GCA_913009915.1 uncultured Gemmatimonadota bacterium
TCCGACCCAACCATCCTGGCCGATGTTGCCGTCTCGGTAGGGATCCCGCGTGCTCGAGCCGCGAAGGCGCTGGAGGAACGGCAGGGCACGGAGCCCGTCGATGCCGATTGGCGGGAATCGGCGGCCCGCGGGATCCGCGGTGTGCCGATCGTGTTCATAGGTGAGCAGGCGATAACGGGTGCCCAGCCGTGGGCGGAGTTCGCTGAGGCGCTGGACGGCGTTGGAATCCCGCGCCGGTGATGACGAGAAGCTGTGGGCCTGCTGGTTCGCTGCACCACCGTGGAGCTAGCGAGGATGCCATCCAGTACGGAATCGTGTCGCTGGAGTAGGAGACGTCAAGGCCATCGGGAGTTTTCCCTATGGTCGAGTCGTGGGTCAGCCGACTATTATTGCGTCAATGTGAACTACCCTGCCGTTGGTATCAGACGAAACGCGAGGATTCCGAATGATTGGTACAGACCGCCGGATCGGTAACAGGCCGTGGTGTGAGCGCACTCCTAGATGGGCACTTTCAGCCATGGTCTTGTCGGCCGTCGTGGCCGCTCCTCTGCAGGCCCAGCAGTCGGCTTCCGATCAGGAGCTGCAGGCCAACAACCCGTTGGCGAGCTTCAAGACCTTCAACATGCACAACTACTACGTGCCCAAGCTGTTCGGCATACCGGATCAAACCTCCAATACATTCTGGTTCCGCTACGCCCAGCCGATCGGCCGTGTTCTGTTCCGGGCGTCGCTCCCCATCGCCACCGTCCCCGGAGCCAGTGCCACCGCCGACCCCGAATCCGGGATCGGCGACCTCAACGCCTTCGCCACGTATTTGGCAATTTCCAGCCCGCAGACGAGTCTGGGCATCGGGCCCATCATTACCATCCCCACCGCCTCGAACAGCGCCCTGGGCTCGGGCAAGTGGCAGGGAGGTGCGGCAATCATCGCCTTCCACGTGGTGTCCCCCCAGCTCCAGATTGGCGGGTTGGTCACCTACCAGGCCTCGTTCGCCGGTGACGAGAACCGACCAAACACCAGCATCCTCGCGACTCAGCCGTTCGCCATGTTTCAACTCGGTGGCGGGACCTACCTGCGCTCGACGGGCATCTGGCTGTTCGATCTCGAGAACGGGACTTTCAACATGCCCTATGGCCTGGGTATCGGGCAAGTGATCAAGTCGGGCAAGATGATGTACAATATTTTCGCCGAGCCGCAGTTCACGGTGCTGCACGACGGTGTGGGGCAGCCGGCGATCCAGTTCTTCTTCGGCTTGAACATCCAGTCGGTTGGCTGATGGGCGTAGATCGGTCTTTGGGATGGAGGGAGACAGCATGGTGAGTGCCCATCGATCCATCGCGGTAGCCATCGGTCTTGTGCTCGCGGCTTGTGGGGGAGACCAGGGTGGGGAATCAGGACGAGCACCACCGGAAGACCCAGGGAGCGGCATCATGGTAGCGGACGGCACCACCTTTCTCGAACAGGCGACGTCGGCGATGACCGCGGACCACCCCGGCGAGTCGGGCTTCCTGTTGCTCGACCACGGGGCCGACGCGCTGGCCTGGCGCCTCATCATGGCCGACGCGGCGGAGCGCGGCATCGACGCCCAGTACTTCCTGTGGAAGGACGACACGGCCGGCAAGATCTTCATGCAGCGCCTGATGGCTGCCGCGGAGCGAGGAGTGCGGGTGCGGGTACTCATCGACGACTCGATGACCGAGTCCGATCCCGTGTATCTGGCCCGCTTCGGGGCGCACCCCAACGTCGAGGTCAGGCTCTACAAGCCGTTCGGGCCCAAGCACAAGTCACTGGTGATGCGGTGGATCGACTATGTCGTCGACCTGCCCACCATGAACCGGCGGATGCACAACAAGCTTCTCCTGGTGGACAACGCCGTGGCCGTGGTCGGGGGCCGGAACATCGCCGACGAATACTTCGACTACCCCGTGCCGTTCGTGTTCCGGAGCCGAGACTTGCTGGCCGTGGGCCCGGTGACCCGGACGGCCACCGAGACATTCGAGCTGTACTGGGACAGCGACTGGACCCGCCCCATCACCGATGCCGTCAAGCCCATGCCCACGGCCGCTGAAGATCGGAAGAGCACACGTCTGAACTCCAGTCACACTGATATATCTCGTATGCCGTCC
>CAJVYZ010000658.1 GCA_913009915.1 uncultured Gemmatimonadota bacterium
GTCGTTGTCTGCGCGCGGTCCGCGCGCTGTCGCAGGCCTTCGCCCTGGCGGTGCCGCACGAGGAGGCGCTGCGTATCCGCGATGACGTGGCCTTCTTCCAAGCGGTGCAGGCGGTGCTCGCCAAGCGCGCCCCGGGGGACGCGCGGCCGGATCAGGATCTCGACCACGCGGTCCGCCAGATCATCGCGCGGGCGGTGGCCCCCGAAGGTGTGGTGGATATCTTCGCAGCGGCCGGGCTGGACAAGCCAGACCTCTCGATCCTCTCGGACGAGTTCCTGGCCGAGGTGCGCGGCATGCCCCAGCGGAACCTGGCGGTGGAGCTCCTGCAGAAGCTTCTCAAGGGGGAGCTGGCCACCCGGCGGCGCAAGAACGTGGTCCAGGCTCGCTCCTTCGCCGAAATGCTGGAACAGACCATCCGCCGTTACCAGAACCGGGCCATCGAGGCGGCGCAGGTGATCGAAGAGCTGATCCGGCTGGCGAAGCAGATGCGCGAGGCGAATGCACGGGGCGAGGCGCTCGGGCTCTCGGAAGACGAACTGGCCTTCTACGATGCCCTGGAGACGAGCGACAGCGCGGTCAAAGTGCTCGGCGACGACACACTGCGCGGCATCGCGCGCGAGCTGGTCGAGACGATTCGCAACAACGTGACCATCGACTGGACGCTGCGGGAGAACGTTCGCGCCCAGCTCCGCGTTCTCGTCAAACGCATCCTGCGCAAGTACGGCTACCCGCCCGACAAGCAGGAAAAGGCGACCCAGACCGTACTCGAGCAAGCGGCGCTTCTCTCGGGAGAGTGGGCCACGACATGAAGATGGTGTCTATCAAGGCGATGCAGACGGACGGCCGCGCCGCTGATCGCCACAGCGTTGGGCGGTCGACGAATCGCCGCTGCTTCCAGTCTCTAAGGCACTTTCTAGGCGTTCCCGGCGCAATCCTGACCGGTGCCCCACGGCAGCGCGCTCATGGCCTTCTTCGTTTATGAAGAAGTTTTCACAAATTGGGTCTTTCGCTATACCGACTTGGCCCACATACTAGGGACGTTCCAATTCCATCTCATCTACGGTAGTCCCCACCTTTCAGGAGCTGGCTATGCCAACGCGTCCGCTATGGGTCCGCAGTAGTCTGATTGGGATAGCAGTAGTACTTGCCCTCGCAGGAGTCGCCGTACAGGCTGCCGCCCAGGCGACCGGGACGGTGGCGGGCACCGTGGACCGGGCAGGCGACCGGGCATGGGCTCTCAGTGGTGTCGCCGTGAGCGTCAGGGGCACCACGATCAAGACCACCACTCGACCGAACGGCAGTTTCACTTTACAACGCGTCCCGGTGGGGGCTCAGGTGATCGAGTTCCGCATTGTGGGCTACGCTGGCGTTAACGTCGATGTCACTGTGGCCGACGGCCAGACGGCCACCGCCAACGCCACCATGGACGCTACCCCCATCGAGCTGGGTGACGTGGTGGTGGTAGGCGCGTCCAAGGCGCCGGAGCGTATCGTTGAGGCCCCGGCCGCGGTGGCGGCCGTAGATGCCAAGGTTCTGAGTTCCACCACCATTACCGGCCAACCGGGGCTGGCGATCGGTACTATGCCATCGGTCGATGCCGTCCAAAGCGGCATCAACGACTGGAACATCAACACTCGCGGTTTCAACTCGTCGCTCAATCGCAGGATCCTGGTGCTGCAGGACGGCCGCGACTTGGCGATAGCCTTTCTCGGATCCCAGGAGTGGAACGCCCTGTCGCTGCCGCTGGAGGACATCTCCACCATCGACATGGTGCGCGGTCCGGGTTCGGCGCTCTACGGGGCCAACGCCTTCAACGGCGTGCTGGCCATCACCACCCCCACGGCCCGGGAAGTCCCCGGCTCCAAGCTCACCATCGGTGGCGGGGAGTTGGGCACTTTCCAGATAGACGCGCGCCAGGCCGGAGTCGTGGGACAAGGCCGCTGGGGGTACCGCCTCAACCTGGGTTACAACACCAGCGACTCGTGGGCCAAGGGGCGCACGTCCGCAGACGGCCTGGACCTGGAGCGGGAGTACCTTCCCGCCATCGACTCTGCGGTCGGGCCCACGCCGCCCAGATCGGAAGAGCCTCCTGGTGGGGAAGGGTTGAGATCTCGGGGCTCGCCC
>CAJVYZ010000659.1 GCA_913009915.1 uncultured Gemmatimonadota bacterium
TGGATATAGCAAGTGAAGAGATGGGAGATAGGGAGGGCGGTAATATGGAAAATAAAATCAATTTTTTCATCTGTTTGTGTTTTTTTTTTTTTTTTTTCAAGCAGAAGACGGCATACGAGATATATCAGTGTGACTGGAGTTCAGACGTGTGCTCTTCCGATCTTCCTCGAAAAGGATATAGAGGACGAATGAAGAAATATCCTTTAACCAGCTACCGCTTGCCGGCCGGGCTTGTGGCTCTGGGCGCGCCGCTTCTGCTGCTTTTCCTTACCGCCTGCACACCGCCGCCGGCTTTCGTTTACAACAAAGAGGAATTCAACCGCCGAGCCAAGGGTTTCGGCCGCCCGGTGACTGAAATTAAAGACGTCACCATCTGTTACGCCAAGGGAGGCACAACGCCCCGCCAAGTGGCGGAACTGGCCCGTGCCGAATGTTCAAAATTCAATAAAAAGGCTGTTTTTAAAGAACAGAATCGCTTTATCTGCCCGCTGACCACGCCCATCGCCGTTCAATACGCCTGCCGGGGCGGACCGGGGCCGGGTTCTTCCGGCATTGGGGGGCGGTCTTCCACGGGCCTATCCCCATACGGCTATAATTTCGATTTCAGCCAGCCGGAGTGGTTTTACGGTTCCGGGGCGGCAAAAAACCGCTAAGTACCGGCAGGATGGTCCTTTTTGCCGCCGCCTTTATCATTCTGGTCATTCCGGGGGCTCGATTGGCGGGCCATTTCAAGTTACCGCTCCTCGCCGACCAGTTGCAGGGGCACGTACAGAGCCAGCAGTCTCCAGTCGATGTGCCGCCAGAGGAGGAGCCCGCGCGAAGAGTTGCTGCAGACCTGCACGACCCCGTGCAGGGGAACGACGCTGCGGGCGGGCAACAGCGTGGCCATGGCCGCGGCGAGAATGGTTCCGCCACCCATCCCGACCGCACCCGACACCATGGTGGCCACGAGTGTTACGCCGACGAGTGTGAGCGCGGTGTCCATTTCAGGAACTGAGGCGGAACACGACCGAATCCGAACCGAAGTTCGAAGTCGATCCGTTGGCCGCGTTCACCCGCAGCTCGAGTATCCGTGGGCCGTTCTCTTCGAGATCCGGCAGGTCCAGCGAACCATCGAACACGTTCGTGCGATCGGTGATCGTGAGGGGCACCGAGACGAGGAGCGACCCGTTTTCCCAGAGTTCGGCCACGACCCGGTAGTCCGCGGCCTCCCAGAGTGATCCGGGATAGATCGGGCAGGTGCAGAGCAGCTTCACTCCGGCCTCGATCCTGATCGTCGCGCCGGGTTCGAGCCTGTCCTCGGGATCCGGCTCCTGGAGGTTCACGATCAGCCCCTGCAGCTCGAGCACGATACCATCGCCCTCGAGGTGGTGGCCCGGGAGGAGGAGAAGGGTGCGGCTGGCACTGAATTCCGAAGTCCTGAAGCCGAGTGGACCCCTCGCCTCGACGAGGACCCTGGTGGGGCGGTCGAGGTCCAGGGTCGTCGTGAAACCCGCGGCGCCTTCGGTGTCCAGTCTCGCTTCACCCCTCGCCCATGGCACGCGGATGATCTTGTCGGTGCTCCCCGTGCCTCCGGTCTGGATCCCTTCGGCGAGAATGCGGCCGGTCGCGGCGTCGCGGATCGTTATGGCACAGCCGCCGGCCAGATCGCCGATGAGCTTGGCGTCATGGGAGAGCACGTGGACGGTGACTCGAGTATCGGTGGCCTCTGCGCTCGCGGCCGTGAGGCCGAGCGCGGCCAGCAGTGCGATGGCAAGTTTCACCTTCATGATTTCAGCTCCTCGTAATCGGTTTCGCGGAAACCGACGAACACGCGGTCGCCGGCATCGAGGATCGGGCGTTTGATCAGCCTGCCGTCGGCGGCGAGCGCGGCAATCATCCGGGATTCGGACATGGATTCGAGCCGGTCGCGGAACCCGCCCTGCCGGTAGCTTTGGCCGGAAGTGTTGAAGAACGCCTTGAGCTCGCGTCCACTGCGCCGGTGGAAGTCCTTCAGCCGGGTCGTCGACGGTGGCGATTCGACGATGTCGACCACCTCGACATCAATACCGTGGTCGCTCAGCCAGCGGGACGCCTTCCGGCAGGTGCCGCACAGATCGGAAGAGCACACGTCTGAACTCCAG
>CAJVYZ010000660.1 GCA_913009915.1 uncultured Gemmatimonadota bacterium
GCGGCAGCACACGCTCGTGTAGCTCGTGCACCAGTTGCGCGAACTTGGCCCGCGTCAG
This sequence comes from uncultured Gemmatimonadota bacterium, assembly GCA_913009915.1. Classification (GTDB taxonomy): domain Bacteria; phylum Gemmatimonadota; class Gemmatimonadetes; order Gemmatimonadales; family GWC2-71-9; genus N074bin45. The sequence goes on from CAJVYZ010000660.1 coordinate 59, forward strand.
GGAGTAGTTCAGGTGCTTGGGCCCCGACTGATCGGCCGTGATGAACGGCAGATTGATGTCGGTCTGCTGGGTACTCGACAGCTCCATCTTGGCCTTTTCCGCCTCTTCCTTGAGCCGCTGGAGCGCCATCGGATCCTTTGACAGATCGATGCCCTGGTCCTTCTTGAACTCGGCTACCAGCCAGTTGATGACCCGCTGATCGAAGTCGTCACCACCGAGGTGGGTGTCACCGTTGGTGCTCTTGACCTCGAACACGCCATCGGCCAGTTCGAGGACGGAGATGTCGTAGGTGCCACCGCCGAGGTCGAACACGGCGATGGTCTCGTCCTTCTTCTTCTCCAACCCGTACGCCAGCGCGGCCGCCGTGGGCTCGTTGATGATGCGCTCCACTTCGAGCCCGGCAATCTTGCCGGCGTCCTTGGTTGCTTGCCGCTGGGCGTCGTTGAAGTAGGCGGGAACGGTGATGACCGCCTTGGAGACCTCGGCGCCGAGGTAGTCCTCGGCCGTCTGCTTCATTTTCTGGAGGATCATGGCCGAGATTTCCGGCGGCGAGAACTTCTTGCCGCTGGCCTCGACCGAAACCATCCCGTTGCGCCCCTCGACGATGGTGTACGGCACCAGCTTCTTCTCTTCGCTGATCTCGTTCATCTTGCGGCCCATGAACCGCTTGATGGAAAAGATGGTCTGCTGCGGATTGGTGACCGCCTGGCGCTTGGCCACCTGGCCCACCAGCCGCTCGCCGTCCTTGGTAAACGCCACCACCGATGGCGTGGTCCGTCCACCCTCGGCGTTGGGGATCACCACCGGGTCGCCGCCCTCCATGACCGAGACGACCGAGTTGGTGGTACCCAGGTCGATTCCGATGATCTTGCCCATTGCATCTCCTTGTGAATCTTGGTCGTATGTCTATGAATTAGCGCTATTTATGGTGCCTGCCTGTCGCTGGGTAAGGAGAAAAGCAAGGGGCGTACCGGGAAAAACTGCCATAATGGCAGGGGGGGGTAAGGGCTAAAAGGGAAAAGAGGGGAAAGGGCCTTGGGCTGATTCTGTTGCTACTATCTTCTATGTAGCAGCCCTCAGCTGACAGACCACACCCCTTGGCCTCTAGTCCCTCTTAGCCCTCTTTTCCCTCTTTTCCCTCTTAGCCTTCCGGGCCCGGGCCCCGGCCCGGCCCCGTTGACCCGGCGCAGCCACCCGGACAAGTTCCTCTCTCGCTCGCCGTTTGATGTGTGATTGAGGAGGTCCCCGTGACCCAGCAGACAGTAGCGCAGGTAACCGCCGCGCTCGCCCAGATACAGAATCCCCGGTTGGGGAACGACATAGTTTCCGCCGGTATGATCCGCAGCCTGACGGTGGGGGACGCCGGCGAGGTGACCTTCACCTTCGTCCTCGGCCGCGACGATCCCGCCACCCTGGTGCGAGAGACTCGCCGCGCCATCAAGGCCGTCCCCGGCGTGTCCAGCGTTCAAATCGAAGTGGTCGACCCCGGCACTACCGAGGCGGCGGTTCCCCCCGGCGCCACCCCGGCCGCCGGGCGCGAGGCACCACGCCCGCCCGCCCCCGGGCCAGTTGAGAAAGCCAACCTCGGCCAGGTCCTCGCCGTATCTTCGGGCAAGGGTGGCGTGGGCAAGTCCACCGTCTCGGCCAACCTGGCCGTGGCGCTAGCTCGAGCGGGGCACCGGGTGGGTCTGATGGACGCGGACGTCTACGGTCCCAACGTGCCGCGCATGTTCGGTGTGTTCGACAAACCCGCCGTGACCGACGGCCGGATCGAACCCCACGAGGTAGCCGGCGTCAAGCTGATGTCGCTGGGGTTCCTGGTGGAGCGGGACGCCCCGGCCATTTGGCGCGGACCCATCCTCCTGAAAGTCGTGGGGCAGTTCCTCAGCGACGTCAATTGGGGCGAGCTCGACTATTTCACCGTCGATCTCCCGCCCGGAACGGGAGACGCCCACCCCTCCCTCGTTCAGACGATCCAGGCCACCGGTCCGCGGGGCGTCACGACCCCCCCGCGAATCGCGCTCGGGAGCCCCCACCGCGGCCCCACACTCGTCGGCGCGGCC
>CAJVYZ010000661.1 GCA_913009915.1 uncultured Gemmatimonadota bacterium
TTTTTTTCAAGCAGAAGACGGCATACGAGATATATCAGTGTGACTGGAGTTCAGACGTGTGCTCTTCCGATCTGCCAGGGCCTGCAGGGCGTCGTCGGCGAACGGTTTGGGCGCCAGACCGGCCCCAGCCAGCTGGCTGCTGAAATACGCCACCAGTTCCGGGATGTCCTCCCGGCGATCCCGCAGCGGCGGAACCGATATCTCCACGACGTTCAGCCGATAGAGAAGATCCTCCCGGAACCGGCCCGCGGCGATCTCCTCATCGAGATTCTTGTTGGTGGCCGCGATGACCCGGACGTCGACCTCGATGGGCTCGCCGGCACCGATCCGGGTGATGACGCCTTCCTGCAGTACCCGCAGCACCTTGGCCTGCGCCGGGTGGGCCATGTCGCCGACCTCGTCGAGGAACAACGTGCCTCCGCTGGCCAGTTCGAACTTGCCGGTCCGGTCGGCGAAGGCGCCGGTGAACGACCCCTTCACGTGGCCGAACAACTCGCTCTCGATCAACTCGGCCGGGATGGCGGCGCAGTTGACTTCGACCATCGGGCGGTCGGCGCGCTGGGACAACCGGTGGATGGCCCGGGCCACCAGTTCCTTGCCGGTCCCATTCTCCCCGAGAATCAACACCCGGGCAGAGGTGGGACCAACCTTGGCGGTCACTTCCTCTACGGCCTTGAGCGCCGCACTGTGCCCCACGATGGCGTGAGAGTCATCGATCACCGCGCGGAGCCGCTGGTTTTCGTCCGACAACGTCTGCTGCTGTAGCGCGTTGCGAACCGTCAGCAACGTCCGGTCGGTTTCGAGCGGCTTCTCGAGGAAGTCGAACGCCCCAAGCTGCGTCGCTTCCACCGCCGTCGCCACGGTGCCGTGCCCGGAAATCATGACGACCACGGCGCCGGCATCGAGTTGCTTGATGCGAGACAGCGTCTCCAAGCCGTCTAGGCCGGCCATCTTCACGTCGAGGAATACCACGTGGGGTTGCAGTTCTTCGTACCGGGTGAGCGCTTCGCCGCCCGATGCGGCGGTAGCCACTTGATAACCCTCGTACTCCAATACCTGCTTCAACGCCTCGCGGATGCCCGGCTCGTCGTCGACGATCAACACGCGGTGTGCCGTCATGGCCCGTCCCGGTAGAGGACTACTCCGTGGGGATACACTGAAACATTGCCAATGCCTTCTGGAATGTGCACCGGAAATCCGCTTTCCGCAGTACCCCCCAAGGCGTTGCTCACCAACCACTGGACCATCTCACGAGGAAACGGGATGTCGCGCAGCGACAACTGCTCGATGGACCACTCGGCTTTCATCGGCGCAACCACCCGGATCGGGCCTGTGGCCGAGAACGGTTCCCACTCCTGGACGAAGAAAGCGAGCGGCCCAAGAGCCTCCGGCGGCATCCCCGCGGTGCGCAACTTGGCACTGACCGCGATCCGACCCTCGAGCAACTCCACCTGCAGCGAATCGATGTGTCCCCGGAACGAGGGATCAAGCCCGTCGCCGATCAACGAGGCCATTTCGGTGGCGGTCAGCATCACCGAATCCTTCTCCGCGGAGGCCAGGGTGGCCACCTTGTCTCGCGCCACTGCCAAAGCCCGGGTTCCCGGACGCCCGATAGACTGCGGAGTCCGGGGTCCGAAGACGCTGCTCCCGATCTCACGCAGTTGGTCACGGTACAGGACCGCTCCGATGACGACGAGCACCAGCATCACGGCGGCTAGCGCCTTGAACGGCCAACTCAGACAGCCCATACACCCTCGAAAGGAATGATTCGCAACGAATGGTACCGTACCCCGCCCCGCTCCGCACGGCTACGATAGAGCACCATCCGGTCGGCCTGGAAGGCGACGGTATCGTCCACCCGGTCGAGCACATCGGCAACGTCGCCGGCCAGTACTGCCCGCCGTTGAACTCGACCCAGTGTCACATGCGGTCGGTAGGTCTCCCGGACGGGGGCACCGGGGTAGTCCCCCGTCAGCGCCGCTCGTTCAACCCGCTGGTACAAATGCTCCAGCGCGGGGGGCGGGGGCGCGACGACCCCCAGCCAGATCACCCGCGGTTTGCGCCGCGTGGGGAACACGCCCAAGCCGCCCAGTTCAATGCCCAAGGGGTCCATGCGGCCC
>CAJVYZ010000662.1 GCA_913009915.1 uncultured Gemmatimonadota bacterium
TGTCTCTTGCTTCTAGTTCAGGTTGTCTTGTGCTACATGCGTCTCAGAGAAACTATTTTCATTTATTTGTTTTTTTTTTTTTTGTTTTTCTTGTTTTGTGTTGTTCTTTTTTTTTTTTTAATGATACGGCGACCACCGAGATCTACACTCTTTCCCTACACGACGCTCTTCCGATCTCGGTCTCATCGGGCTGAAAGATGTAATATTCGAGGTGAACGTGGTGCTTCGCCTCGCGAATCGCTTGCTCCTGCAGCCCATAGGTGCGATTCGTGTCGACGAGCACGTCGATTTGATTGCGCGCCGTCGGGCGTGTCCCGGTGATCTGAATCGCGAGACTCATGAGCTGCTGGTTGAGCCTGCTGGATCCGTCCGGCGAAAGACTGTGGTAGTGTGCCAGGGTGGGAAGCAAGGGCGAAATCGCGGCGTTGCTGCGACGCTTGCGGTGCACTTTGCGCTCGACACGATTGTTGCCGAACACAAGAAAGGCCAGTCCTCCGACGTAGGGAATGAAAACGACCCCCAAGATCCAGGCGATGGTCGAAACGGGCTCTTTTTTCCGCAGCAACACCAGCACCACGAGCACGGCGGACAGCAAGACGTGGAGGTTGGTGAGAATCCACAGAAGCAGAGAGGTCGTAAAATTCATGAGGCCATCGTGTCACGCATCGTGCGCGGGGTCGGCATCCCGAAATCTTCCAATGCGCTCAAACTTAACAGCGTGTTGAAAAATGGGACAGGCACCTCGCGACTGCCGTCATTCGCGACGCTTACCGCCCTGTGCTCGGAGCCAGTCCCCTTTTTCAACGGCCTGCTACGCCCGGTGGAGCCGGGTCCATACGAAGTAAATGGGGACTCCCGCGACGATACTTCCCAGACTGATCGCGGATTGCCACGGCCACTCGCGGAAACCCGCCCAGATCATCAACAAAGTGACCAGCAGATATAGGGCCGGGACGACGGGATAGCCCGGTGTGCGAAACGGGCGGTCCATCTCGGGCCGGCGCCAGCGCAGCACAAACACCGCCGCGATAAACAGCATCGAGAATAGCGAGAGACCCACCGCAGTATATTGGAAGATATGTTCGAAGGTCCCGCTGAACAAGATGACGATGGCACAAATGCTTTGGGCGAGGATCGCGTTCACGGGGAGTCCGCTGCGCGGGCTGACAACGCCGGCTGCCGAGGGAAAAAGCCCATCGCGCGCCATCGCGAAATAGATACGCGGCCCGGTCGCGAGGTAGGCGCTGAGGGTAGCCAGCAAAGCAACTCCGACGGAAATCGAAAAGAGGTGAGAGATTCCGGTGCCAAACAGACGCTCGACGGCAAAAATCGCATACCGATCGACTTCTTCTAGTTCGATCGCGGTCGCGTCTGCAACGGGCAGCGCATAGGCAAACACGAGGTTCAACGCCAGATACAGCAGGGTCACCAATCCGGTGCCCAACAGCAGGGAGCGAGGCAAGGTGCGACTTGGCTCACGAACTTCACCCGCCAGATAACTCGCTGCATTCCAGCCCGTGTACGCGATCATCACCCAAAACAGTTGGGTCAAGACAACGCTAGGCTCGAGCGATGTAAGCGGCTTGCCGCCGGCGAGGTGCCCAAGATGACCTCTGCCCACGGCGAAACCCGCCACTACGATCCCCCCCAAGAGTCCAAGCTTGACCAGGGTTGTGAGGCCCTGCACCCAGGAAGCTTGTCGATGGCCCAGGAGATTGGGCACGGTCATGGCAAGAATCAAACACGCCCCGACGGACGAGGGCAACCAGGCGCCATTCTCCTTCGTCAGCAAACCAGAGGGTGAGAGAAGGTAGGTCGCGGCCAAGTGTGCATTCACCGCTAAGGGGGCCGAAAAGCCGATGAGGAACGAGGTCCATCCGGCGAGAAAGGCAGGCAAGGCCCCGTAGGCCTCGCGCAGGTAGACGTACTCGCCCCCCGCCTTGGGCATCGCCGTAGCTAACTCGGCCACCGAAAGGGCCCCACATAGCGCTAAGACGCCACCAATACCCCACAGCATCAGGAGAGTGGGATAACTCTCCAATGCCCGGATTGCGTAGCCCGGCGAAACGAGGATCCCCGACCCAACCATGCT
>CAJVYZ010000663.1 GCA_913009915.1 uncultured Gemmatimonadota bacterium
AAATGTCGGGATTAACGAGTCTTTCGTTGCCATGTGTTCTCGTTTTGTTTTTTTTTTTGTTTCTTATTTGTGTTTTTTTTTTTTATTGTTTTTTTTTTCAAGCAGAAGACGGCATACGAGATATATCAGTGTGACTGGAGTTCAGACGTGTGCTCTTCCGATCTCGATGCGGAAGGCCAGCGGACCGATCACTCCGGCATCGTATACGTGCCGGATGGCGTGATGGTCTAGGCGCGCGAGGGTTTCCGCTTCATGGAGAAACCAGGCCCGCGTCGGCGACTCGGGGTCGGCCTGGACCCGGAGGCTGACCCTTCGGCTGAGCATCTTGTCGGTGGCCAGAAAGAGCGCTCGCTCCGGGGAGAGCGCCACCATGCGCTCGAGGTGGTAGCGGTGGCCGAGGGCCGCCATGACTGCATCGTAGTAGCGGGACTCGGGGTAGGTGGTCATGCTGCTGGGAGAGTGAGGCAAGGTCGGTCGGATGGTGGCAAGCTACTGGAGCCCACGGCGTCGTTCGACACGATTACGCGCGCCACAGACTTCAATGCTGCACCACCTGCGGCTCTGGGAAGCACTATCATCGATGAAGAAGAGGCTGCACCCGTCACCGGCACAACGATGCACCTTCTTGCGAATGTCGGCGAGCGTGCGGGCCGCGGAGAGGACGATGGCATCAGTGGCACTGGTGGAATGGCCTGGGGTGAACTGGACGTGCCACTTTCCCTGGACCCGGATGAGCTGGAAGTATCCAGCCGATTGGGCCAGGAATTCGTTGATCACTTCCACGGCAGACGCCGGTGCCTGGCGGCCGGTGGCGAGCACATCGGCCAGGCCGGCGAGCGTCGTTCGCAGGCCGGCCAACTTCCCGAAGGGGATGATGTCGGCATCCGAAGTAAGCTTCTGGGCCTTGGCCCAGCGGTGGTAGGCAGCGAGGTCAGGGAGCCGGTCGTGGCTGTCCGGTGTGCGTCCTTCTCCCGTGTTGACGAAGTCCAGCCACAGGGCATCGCCGAGCAGGGTGAATTCGGGGTCCGGCATGAACGATTACGGCGCTCCAGGGCAGGGGTCAGGACGTCTCTTCGGCGATGGCAACCGTATTGCGGCCGCTGCGTTTGGCGTGATAGAGGGCGCGGTCGGCCGCGGCCAGGATGGTGCTGACGTTGGCGCCGTGCCGGGGGCATTCGCCTATCCCGAGACTGATGGTTTGGTTGCCAAACTCCGGGTGCTCTTCGCCGATCATCTTGACCTGCTTCTGGACCCGGCGGACAAACACCATCGCTTCATCGGCGGAAGTCATCGGGAGGACCACGAGAAATTCGTCTCCGCCCAGGCGACCGACGGTGTCGAGCGTGCGGCATTGTTGCTGGAGGGTGTCGGCCAGGAGTATCAGGAGGCGGTCCCCCGCGGCATGTCCGAGGGTGTCGTTGATGGGCTTGAACCGGTCGATGTCGATCAGCACCACGGAGGTATTCAACTCGTGGCGCACGGCGCGGGACAGCTCGGCCTCCAGCCGTTCCTCGAGGGCGCGCCGGTTGTACAATCCCGTGAGTTCATCGGTCGTGGCCGCGCTGTGGAGGCGCTCCACCAGTTCGGCGTTCTTCAGGGCGATGGCCGCCGCGAAGGCGAGCGTCCCGGCCAGTTCATGTTCGGCACGGCCGTACGGACGCTCGTTCAACCCCGGTCCCAGCACCAACACTGCCAGCCGCTCTGCACCGGCATCCAGTGGCACGACCAGTTCCGTGCCGGCTGGAAGGAGCGAGGCGATGGCCACGTTGTCGCTGGTGGTCACCAGGCTTCCGGGTGGGAGGGCATTCTCGAAATCGCTGTGGGGGATGGGGCGGGGCGGATCGGCATCGTCCCGGCTCCGGAACACCGCCGGGATGAACTCCTTGCCCGAGGGGCGGTAGAGACAGGCCCAGCGGGTGAAGAACACCTCGGCCATGAAGTCGAGGATCAGGCGTTCCGTTTCCTCCGATGAATGGACGGACGACAGAAGGCGGGCCACTTGACGGAGGGCCCGGAGCTGGAACACGGCGTCGTCGAGGGTGGCCTGTCTCTCCAGCAGAACGCCTCGCAGTTCGAGGACCACCGAC
>CAJVYZ010000664.1 GCA_913009915.1 uncultured Gemmatimonadota bacterium
CCCGGCGCCCACCGAGATCTACCCTCTTTCCCTACACGACGCTCTTCCGATCTCCTCACCGGCCCGGACGTCCTCGGCGGTATCTTCGGCGTGCCCATCGAGTCGGGGGAGGTGGACACCATCCTCGACGCCAACCGCCGGATGGTCGGCGGAACAATTCAGACGACCCGCCTGGCGCTGCGGACGGGCAGTACCGCCGTGCACCTGGGAGGCGGGTTTCATCACGCGGCCCCCGACCGCGGTATGGGGTTCTGTGTGTTCAACGACATCGGTATCGCAATCCGGCGTCTTCGAGCCCGGGGATTCCAGGCGCCGGTTCTGATCGTCGACCTCGACCTGCACGACGGCAACGGAACCCGTGTCATTTTTGCCGACGACCCAACCGTGTTCACCTTCTCCATCCACAACGCGGCTTGGGATGACGCTCCCGCGCAAGCGTCGATGTCGATCGCTCTGGGGAGCGACGTCGAGGACCAGGCCTATCTCACGACGCTACGGACGGAACTCCCGCCTGTGGTGGAACGGCATGCCCCCGGTCTGGTGATCTACCTCGCCGGGAGCGATCCCGCGTTCGACGACCAGATCGGCGATTGGCGCATCACCGCTGACGGGATGATTACCCGGGATCGATTCGTCATCGATACCGTGCAGCGGGCGGTCCCCCAGGCGACCACTGCCGTTGTCCTGGGTGGCGGGTACGGCCCCAATGCCTGGCGCTATTCGGCCCGGTTCTTTTCATGGCTCATCACCGGTGAGGCGCTCGAACCTGGTGAACCGGGGGATAGCATCCTCCTCCGCATGCGCCGGCTGGGGCCCATGCTGCGGGACCCGGAACTGACCAAGGGTGTGGCCGATGATGACGGGTGGGGGCTCAGTGCCAGTGACCTACCCGGATTCGGCGGCGCAGAGATCGAGACCAAAGTGCTGGATCACTACCCGCCCCACGGGATCGAATTGATACTGGATCGCACAGGCATACTGGCGGCGCTCAGGGACCGCGGATTCCCCAACCCGACTGTCGAGGTCGCGGGTGGCAGTGGTGTGCCCCCCACGGTCAGAGTGTTCGGCGATGCCGACCACACGCAGTTGGTCGTGGAGTTTCGGATCGTTCGCAACAAGACGATCATCCCCGGAGAAGACGTTCTCTTGGTGGAGTGGCTGCTGCTGCAGAATCCCACGGCCGGGTTCGATGACCGGCGCCCACGACTCCCAGGGCAGGAACACCCGGGCCTTGGGCTCCTCGGCCCGGTTTCCGAACTGCTCGTTGCCATGGCTGACGCATTGAAACTCAGCGGAGTGGCGTTCGTACCGGCCAACTACTACATCGCGGTCCTGAGCCGGCACCATCTGGGGTTCGTCGACCCGGCCGCCCAGGCGAGGTTCGACGCGCTGTATCAGGTGCTGGGCCGCTTGTCGCTGTCGCAGGCCAGCCGCGCTCTCGAACACGGTCGGGTGCACGACACACAGACCAATGTGCCCGCACGGTGGGAGCCGAGCCCCATGGTCATTCCGCTGGGTGAGGCCATGCGTCGACGGCTGGATTCGCCCGAGTACCGTGCCGCCGTGGACGCGGCCCGCAGCCGGTACCATTTCACCCTGGTCGATGCCCCCTCCAGCGTAGACGGATCCTGAAGTATTCTTCATGACGCTCGTGGCGATCGGGGCAAGAATGGCAAGAATGTTGAATAATGGATGCCACGAATAATGAGTAATGAAATCTCCCGTTCGTCCTTCATTTCATAATTCAATATTCGTGGCATCCATTATTCGTGGCATTCTAACGCCAGCCTTCGACCGGGCGGTCACAGTCGAAGTGGCTCTGCCACCGGACTGTCGCCACATTCCAGGCGTCACAGGAACCGTCCAAGGAAGGAACGTCATGCCAGGAACCATCGACCACCGCGTGACCGATCACATGGTTGCCGTCCGTCGGGAACTCCACCACCACCCAGAACTCAGTTGGCAGGAACACCATGCGGCCGATCAGGTGTGCCGGTATCTCGACGGCATCGGCGTCACCTATAGATCGGAAGAGCGGCCGGGAGGGAAAGGGTGTAGGTCACGGTAGTGGCCGTACTCTTAAAA
>CAJVYZ010000665.1 GCA_913009915.1 uncultured Gemmatimonadota bacterium
TTGCCGCAACTCTTCGGAGGTCTAATCGCGCCTCGGCCCTAAATGCCAGGCCTCTATTTTTTTCGGACGGAGGTGGATAAACAATAGTCCCTCCGTCCCATTTTGCTCTCGACTTGGCACCACGCTTACCGGTTGAGGAGCGAACGCCATGATCTCAGCGCAAGGAGCGCTCGAACGCCTGCGTGAGGGCAACCGCCGCTTTGTGGCGGACCTCGAAGGCCGCGGCGCCGGTGCCGGGCGCACCAACCGCGGCGCCTTGCCGGCGGCCCAGGAGCCGTTCGCCATCATTCTGGGATGCTCGGACTCGCGGGTGCCCGCGGAGATCGTCTTCGACCAGGGACTAGGGGATCTGTTCGTCATCCGCGTCGCCGGAAACATCGTCGCCCCCTCCCAGGTCGGCAGTGTCGAGTTCGCGGCCGATCGCTTCGGTACCCGCCTGGTCGTGGTCCTCGGCCACTCGATGTGCGGGGCCATCCTGGCTACGCTGGAAGAACTGGAACAGCCCTCGGAGCATCGCTCGCCGAACCTGCGCTCCATCGTCGATCGCGTGCGGCCGTCGGTGGAAGGACTCCTGGGAACCGACCTGCGCCGGGACCGCGACGCCCTGATCCGGCACGCCGTGCGGGCCAACATCCGCGCCTCCGCCGGCCACCTGCAACACGGCTCGCGGATCCTGGAACACCTGATCCGGAATGACGGGCTCATGGTCGTGAGCGCCGAGTACTCACTGGAGACGGGCACAGTCGACTTCTTCGACGAATAGCGAAACCGGGGACAGACCACGGTTTCCGGTCCTGAATTCGGGTAGAGTAGAGAGCAGTGTACCTAATCCGTGCCTGTCTGTTATGCGATTACGGCGATCCGCGGACCGGCCTCTCCTTGAACGACTGCTAACGCCGGCGCGATCCCGCGAGCGGGTGACGATCGCAAATGGGTATACTCTACCCGGAATAGATATATATCAGCCCGTTTTTTTGAGTTCTTCTCTTATTACTTTCCGGAGTGCATTTTCCAGGCCCTTATCATGCGCTTTAATATGTTCTCTTAGAGCATCATTGATTAGCGATTGATAGTTACCCCCGCCCGCCTTATGCACAATTTCCTTGAAATGCTCAATGATGTCGGCATCAAGACGGATCGTAATGCGCATCTTGTTTGGATCGGGCTTAATGACCGGACCTCGTTTGCCTTTGCTAAAATCTTCACTCATGGCCCAACCCCTGGAAATACTGTTTGGTTGTGTCTTGAAGCGCCGCTCATCACGATCGGAATCCTCAATCGTGAGCGCGTTTCCATCCTCGAGGGCAATGACCGCATCGGCGAAATCTACGGCATGTTTTCGCAGATTCTCAATCGCCTTCCCTGGGTCCCATTCAGAGTCCATGATTTAAGCGTATGCACATTCCGTGTACATTGCAAGGTGGGCATCTTTTTATTCAATTACAGAGAGGGGACGCCACCCTTATTCGTCATGGTTCTTCTTTGGTTCGTGAGAAAATGAGAAAAAGGGTGGCGTCCCCTTTATCTCTTTCAAGAGGGACAAAGAATTTTGTAACCGTTTGTTTTTATGGTGGCTACGGGTGGACTTGAACCACCGACCTCAGCATTATGAGTGCCGCGCTCTAACCAACTGAGCTACGTAGCCAGGGATATCGATACTGTATAACACAGGTGGGAGCGGCATTTTCGGCGTCCGGCGGGGGGGATGTCAAGGCGCGGGCCGGTGGGTACCGTTTGGGGCGGCGGACGGCGTGTGCCGGGGTGATCCGGGTATCGCGCCGTGGAATTCGTGCGACCCGTCGGGCGCGGCGCCCTGCCGGTGGGCGCGGTCATGGGGCAAGTTCCGGCATCGTCCGGGGTCCGTCGTCTAGACGTTGAACCGGAAGTGGACGACATCGCCTTCCTGGATCACGTAGTCCTTGCCCTCCACGTGCAGCCGTCCGGCGTCCTTTGCGCCGTGTTCGCCCTGGCATTGGATATAGTCGTCGTAGTGAATGACCTCGGCGCGGATGAAACCGCGTTCGAAGTCGGTGTGGATACGCCCGGCGGCCTGGGGGGCGGT
>CAJVYZ010000666.1 GCA_913009915.1 uncultured Gemmatimonadota bacterium
TCTCGGACCACCAGCGAATTCCAGGTATCGGGTACCGATCAGCTGGGGCAGTCATTCCAGGGACGCACCATTCCCGTGGGCACCATGCTGATTCCCAACCGCCAGCCTGAGGGAAACCAGGTGGCGACCATGTTGCAGTTCGACACCCGGATGACGCCGGACTACCTCGAGCGCGAACGGAAAGCCATTCTGCGCACCGGTTCGAGCACCATCTATGACGTGACCGCATGGAATCTCACCATGATGTACGGGCTGGAAGCGCTCACGCTGGACACGGGCCTCCCGCCAGGAGTCGAGGCCTACCCCGGCGTGGACGACGCCGATGCTTCGGCGGCGGCACCGGCGGACGCGGTCGCCTGGGCGGTCGATGGCAGTGATGATGCCTCCGTGTCGGTGGCGGCGCGTCTCATGGAACGCGGGGTCGAGGTGCGGGTGGCCGAGCGGGCGTTCGAGCTGTCGGGCGTAGCTCTCCCACGGGGATCGTTGGTGATCCTTGGCAACGACAACCGGTCCTTCGCGGGCGACCTCGGGGAGACGGTGCGGCACGTGGCGGAAGAGGCCGGTCTCACGTCAGCTTCGCTCACCGCCGGACTGGGCGAGGGCGAACTCCCCGACCTCGGCGGGGGCCACTTCGAGCGGCTCGAACCGCCGCGGATTGCCATCGTGTCCCGCAACGGCATGAGCGTCTACGATTTCGGCTCGATCTGGTACACGATCGATCATCGTATCGGTATTCGGCACTCGCACATCGACGGTGCGACCTTCGACAGGAACGACCTCAGGCGCTATAACGTCATCGTACTGCCGGATCGATGGTGGGGCGAGTGGTCGGAGGGGACGCTCGAGGCGCTAGAGCATTGGGTGGAGGCGGGTGGCACCTTGATCGCCATCGGACGGTCGGCAGGGCAGGTGGCCGGGAGCGAGAGTTCGTTGAGCAGCGTTCGGCTTCTGCGCGACGTGCTCGACGACCTGGACACCTACGAGGATCAGGTGCTCCGCGAGTGGATGGCCCTCGAGGGTATCGTCCCCGACTCGGCCACGGTCTGGAGCCACTCGGCCGGCACGGCCAGCTCGGTACCCTGGAACTACGCGGATGAACTCGACCGGCCGGAGGCCGATGAACTGGAGCGCCTCGAGACTTGGCAGCGGATGTTCATGCCGGCGGGAGCGTTGCTCGCCGGCCGAACCGACCAGAAGCACTGGTTGACCTTCGGAACCCGAGCGGCGCTGCCGATGCTGTACACCACGTCACGGGTGTTCATGTCGGCGGGAGATGTGGAGACCGCCGTGCGGGCCGGTGTGTACCGGCAATCGCCGGGAACGGCCGCCAGCCGAGTGGGATGGAGTGTGGTGCCGGCTGGAGAGGCGCTCGACTTGAGGATGAGCGGTCTGCTGTGGCCGGAGGCGGGCGAGCGGCTGGCCAACGCGGCGCTGGTGACGCGCGAGCGGAAGGGCAACGGGCAGGTGATCCTGTTCGCCTCGTCGCCGACGTTTCGGGCCAGCACCAGGGGGACCGAGCGTCTGTTGGTGAACGCGATGATCTACGGGCCGGGGTTGGGGACCAGGCCCGCAATCGAGCCCTGAAACTCACCAGCGACGGAGCCCAAGTGCCGCCTCGTCGCTGCTAGTACGGGTATGTTCCGTGCGTGACCATCACTCCGTTCGTTCGTAGGGTCGCCCTCACAGCCTATGCCTCGCTGGTTCTTTGGGCCACGTTGAAAGGCCTGGCGTTCGAACCCGACCTGGAAGCTGCCATGGGGCGGTTGGGTCGAGCGTTCACGCTCGATGTGTCCGCCCGAGATGTCGTGGACGGCGCACGCAACCTGGCGCTGTTCGCCGGGTGGGGCGCAGTATGGGTTTCCCTCTCGCCATCCGTGACACTACGACGCACTCTGCTGGCTCCGTTGATCACCGGTGCTGCTCTGAGCGTAGTCGTCGAAACGCTGCAGTTGTTTTCGCCATTCCGCCGAGCCAGCGTGCTGGACCGTGCCAGCCACTCCCTCGGGTCCCTGATCGGTGCGTCCGCGATCATCTCTCTGCGATGGCTCGCCGTACCGCTCCC
>CAJVYZ010000667.1 GCA_913009915.1 uncultured Gemmatimonadota bacterium
GAGCTGAGCCAGATCGCCCGGGAGGCGGAGCAGTGGATGATCGGCCATCAGACCTGGGATTCGGCGGCGATCAAGCGGCTCGACGACGCCATCGACCAACTCACCACCTCGCTCGACAGCGTTCCTCTCACGGGCGGCACCGGGGAATTCGAGACCGAATTTCCCCACACGTTCGGTTGGCAGGCGCGTGTAGTCGGGCAGCACGACGAGTTGCTGACCGCCGTTGCGGAGACGCTGACGACGGCCGGCTTCCTAGTCACCGAGCACCAGGAGCCCGAAGACATCAGCGCCATCCCGGCGTCCATCCGACCAGACATTCTGGTGATCATAGGGGACTCCACCGATTTCGACACCCGCGCCACCGCGGCGGCATGGTCCAGCAACCGGGCACTGCGGCCGCGCGGGGTGATCCTGGTCGACACCGGGCAGGGCCACGACCAGTTAGGGGCGGTGGCGGCGGGCGTGGATGCCATCTTCCACCCCGATCAAATCCAAGACGACTTGGCGTATTATGCCAAGACTTTGGCGCGGATCGGGGTACCCCCTTCCAGCGTCCTCCTGGTCGAGGACGACCTGGCACAGGCGCAGCTGGTCGCCTCGGCGCTCGAATCGTCCAACATCCGGGTGAACCACGCGGAGAACGCGGCCCGGGCCCAGGAGATTCTGGCGCAGGAGATCCCCGACCTCATTCTGCTGGACGTCCAACTCCCCGACCTCGACGGTTTCAGCCTAGCTAGGCTCATCCGCCAGGATCCGAAATACAACCTGCTACCGATCGTGTTCCTGACCGGGCGGGGTTCGATCTCGAGTCACATCGAGGCGCTCAGAGCCGGGGCGGACGATTTCCTGACCAAGCCGATCGACCAAAGCCTCACCCTGTTGCTGCAAGTGGTCATCACCCGGGCCGAACGTGGCCGGCGCATACGGGAGATGGTCCACAAGGACGGGCTCACCGGCTTGCTCAACCACGCCACCCTCATGGCGGAATTGCAGAACGCCGTCGAGTACGCCCAACGCAACGATGAGGAATTCGCCTTCCTGATGATCGACATCGACCACTTCAAGCGAGTCAACGATCGCCACGGACATCTGGTAGGCGACCAAGTCCTGCTCCATGTGGCGCACGTGTTCCAGAGCGTGGCCCGGGCCAGCGACCTGATCGGCCGGTATGGGGGCGAGGAATTCGGGATGGTTCTGCGGCGCAGCGGTCGGGACGGTGCCGGGTCGGTGGCTCGGAAGCTACAGGCCGCCCTGCAGGAGCGCCCTGCGATTACCAAAGATGGCGAAACCGTCCCCGTGAAGGTGAGTATCGGGATTTCGGTCTATCCCGGCGACGGCTCGACGGGGTCGACGCTGGCCCACGCAGCCGACGTTGCCCTCTACCAGGCCAAGACGAGTGGCCGGAATCGGGTAGCGTTCGCCGGCCATGCTCTCGGGGCCGCCATACCGGCCGGCAACCCGCCGCACGAGGCCTGAGAGCTTTTAGCCTACCAGGCGGGCCGACATCCCGCCGCCATCCGTCTGCTCATCGGCAAACAGAAGGCGCCCCTCGTGGAGGGTGGCGCCGCGCATGGTGAGCGCCAGCGCCTCGCCCAACTCCTCGACCAGATGTATTTCCAAGGTGTCGAGCACTTCGGAGGGAAGGTCCTCCAGATCGGCCTCGTTTTCCTTGGGCAGTACCACGGCGGTGATGCCGGCCCGCACGGCCCCCAAGATTTTTTCCTTTACTCCGCCGATTGGCAGAACCCGTCCTCGCAGGGTGATTTCCCCGGTCATGGCGATGTCGTGGCGCGCGGGAAAGCCCGAGAGGGCCGACACCACCGCCGTGGCCATGGCGATACCGGCTGACGGCCCTTCCTTGGGGACGGCGCCGGCCGGGACGTGGATGTGGATGTCGCGCTCGAACATCTCTTCATCGATCTGCAGCGCCGCGGCGTGTGTCCGGGCGTAGGTCAACGCGGCCCGGGCTGATTCCTTCATGACGTCACCCAACTGGCCGGTAAGAACCAGGTCGCCCTTGCCGCGCATGGTGGAAGCCTCGACGAACATGATGTCGCCG
>CAJVYZ010000668.1 GCA_913009915.1 uncultured Gemmatimonadota bacterium
GATCTCATTGTACTTCTTAGTGTTGTGAGTTACAGTTTGTTGTTTTTTTTTTTTTCAAGCAGAAGACGGCATACGAGTTATATCAGTGTGACTGGAGTTCAGACGTGTGCTCTTCCGATCTCGTACTCGAACGAGAACACCGCGCCGGTGAACTTGTTGAAGCGCGGCGCCCCGATCAGCACCCAATCGCCGTGAGAGGCGATGGAGCTGCCGAAACGGTTGTTCTTCTCGATGGCCCCGGCCTGCAACTTGGCCGTTTCGCTCCAGGCCATCGAGGCGGCGTCGTATTCGAAGACGTACACCTCGCCCTTGCTTCTATCCTGCCGTGGTGCGCCGATGAGCGCCCGCGTGCCGTCGAGGGCTAGGCTGGTGCCTAAGCGACCGCCGGCCGACATGTCGCTGCCGACGAGGACGGCGCTCTGAACCCAGCGTCCCCGGTCGTCCCGCCGGAAGGCGTACACCGCACCGGTGGTGTCGTTCCGAGCCGGGGCTCCGACCAGCACGAGATCACCATCGATGGCCACGGCCGACCCAAACCGGTCATTGGCAGCGCCGTCGTCGGCCGCCAGCCGGGTCACTTCGACCCACGCGCCACTGGCGCTCTTCTGGAAAATGAAGGCCGCGCCGCGACTCGAATCGGGCCGGATGGACCCGACGATCATCAAGCCACCGCTGATGGCGACTGAGCTGCCGAAACGGTCGCCCGCCTCGCCGTCAGAGGCACGGATGGCCGCCACTTCGGTCCACGTCCCACTGGAATTCGGCCGGAACACATAGACCATCCCGGGAATCATGTTGTTCCCCGGCTCGCCCACGAGAACCTCGCCATCACCGACCGCCAGCGCGTTGCTGAACCCCAGCATGGCCGCCGGGGCTACCGCAGAGGAACGAAACGTCTGCGCCGCCGCAGGCACCGCGGTCACCACGGGCGCTAGAACGAGGAGCAGAAAGGAACGAATGCGGTGCATGTCAATCCTTGGTTGAGGTGCCGAACAAATCACAGCCCCAGGCGCCGGCACATCGACCGGTGCCCTAGGGCATGAAGCCGTAGAAGATAGCAAAGCGGCCCGGGAATCACAGGCGACCGGGCCTTCAACCACTACGGACCGGCCCAGCGGGAGTTTCGGTGGCCGCCCCCCCCCGTCCAGGCCGCGCGGCTTGCCCAGCGGAGAACACCGGTCCGGCCCTGGAGGTTCTGCCAACTAGAATCCGGGATACCGGCGGTTTAGCTTTCCGTCGTCCACCCCGCTGAGTGAGGTCGCATGAACACCCAAGACGCCGCCCGCCGCTGGAACGAGTTGTTGGCACCCTATTACGGTCCCGACCGGCGCCGAAGCATCGTGCAACTGACCCTGACGGCCACGCTATTCACCGGCCTGTGGCTGGCCATGTTGTGGAGCCTGCGAACGAGCTACTGGCTCACGATCCTCCTGGCCTTCCCTACGGCCGGGTTCCTCATGCGGCTGTTCATAATCCAGCACGATTGTGGGCACGGGTCGTTCTTCAAGTCACAACGGGTCGCCAACGCTGTGGGGTTCGCCATCGGCGTCCTCACGTTGACGCCCTACCACTACTGGCGGAAAACCCACGCCTACCACCACGCCCATTCCGGTGATCTCGATTTCCGTGGCTTCGGCGACATCGACACGATGACGTTGCGGGAATACCTGGCCCTCCCGAAGAACCGGCGACTGGCCTACCGGGTGTACCGCAATCCCCTGATCCTGTTCCTCATCGGCCCGTTGTTCCACTTCATCATCAAACACCGGTATCCATGGGACATCCCCCGCTCCTGGACCCGGGAGTGGAGTTCGATCTGGTGGACCAACGTGGCCCTGGTGTCGGTGTTGGTGGTGGCTTGGCTGACGGTCGGGCTGGGCCCATTCCTGATGGTGCAGATCCCCGTCACCGTGTTCAGCGCGTCACTGGGCGTGTGGCTGTTCTACGTGCAGCACCAATACGAGACCACCTACTGGTACGACCACCCGCAATGGGACTACTTCGAGGCCGGACTCCACGGGAGTTCCCACCTGGCTCTCCCCAAGATCGGAAGAGCAC
>CAJVYZ010000669.1 GCA_913009915.1 uncultured Gemmatimonadota bacterium
TGATCTTCGTGCTGCTCTTCTCCAGTTTCAATTCCGCGCGGCAGGCGCTATTGATAGTGTTGAACATTCCGTTTGCCCTAATCGGCGGTATCGTGGCGCTGTTCATCACCCGGCAATACCTCAGTGTGCCCGCGTCAGTAGGGTTCATCGCGCTCTTCGGCGTCGCTGTCCTCAACGGCGTGGTGCTGGTGTCATACATCAATCAACTGCGCCGAGAAGGACAGACGTCCGACGAGGCCGTGACGAACGGGTCCCTATTGCGCTTGCGCCCGGTACTCATGACGGCACTGGTGGCCAGCCTGGGATTGGTGCCGCTATTGTTGTCATCCGGTGCCGGTTCCGAGGTGCAGCGGCCCCTGGCGACGGTCGTCGTTGGAGGACTGGTCACCTCGACGTTGCTGACCTTGCTGGTGCTGCCGGCGCTGTATCACGCGTTCGAGCCCAGGCGAGCAGAGTTCACAGGGGAACACGAAATCGATGTTGGCGACCCAAACTTTCAGGAGGGATGAGGCATGAAACTTGTGCTGGCGATAGTCAAGCCGTTCAAGGTCACCGAGATCGTAGATGCGGTGGCGAACGATCCTCTGTTTCCAGGATTGACCACGTTTGAGGTGCGAGGGTTCGGCAGCAAGAAGACGGCGCCGCACGAGCATACGCGCGATGAGGACCTCAGGGATTTTACACCGCATGCGGCCGTCATCGTGGCAAGCCCCGACGACCGCGTCCCCGCGATCGTCGAAGGCCTCCGTGAGGTGGCCCACACCGGTCTCGCCGGAGACGGCAAGATCTTCGTCCTCGATCTGGAAGAGGTCGTGAGGATTGCCACGGGTGACCGGGGGGAGGATGCCCTGCAGTGAGCGCGGCCAGTAGATCTCCCTGGCGCACGCAAGAGGCCTGGCGCACCTATGTGTCGGGCACCCTCTGGGTTCTAGGCATAGCCCTGGTAGCGACATCCGGAACGGCCGACGTCGCCGGGTGGCTTCGTCTCCGGCTCGATCCTGTCGGGGTCGTCTTCCTCGCGGCCGCCATCATCGGTGGATGGAATTTCTTCCCCCAAGGGATTCGAGCCATCAGGACGATCAGGCTCGACATGAACTTCCTGATGACCATCGCCATCATCGGTGCCCTGCTGATCGGCGAACCCCTGGAGGCGGCGGCGATCGCGTTTCTGTTCTCGTTGGCCGAACTCCTGGAGCGCCACGCGGTGGCGGGGGCTCGACGCTCAGTCGAAGAACTCATTCGTTTGACCCCGGAGCAGGCACGAGTGGTCATGCCGGACGGCAGCGAGGAATCGGTACCGACTGCCGCACTGCGGAAGGGCCAACGGATTCGAGTTCGGCCGGGTGAGAAGATCCCCATCGACGGACGGGTGGTGGACGGCGAGTCGGCCGTGAACCAAGCCACCCTGACCGGCGAGTCCGTGCCGGTAGCCAAGACGATCGACGATACGGTGTTCGCCAGTACGGTCAACCAGGACGGCTTCCTCGAAATCCAAGCGACCACCGATGCCGGTGACACGGCGCTCGATCGAGTCATCAGACTGGTACGGCAGGCGCAGTCCCGACGCGCTCCCATTGAGCGATTCATACAGCGGTTCGCTCGCTACTATACACCCGCCGTAACAGGCCTCGCCGCGCTTACCATGGTGCTGCCACCGTTACTCGGTTGGGGGACTTGGCTGGACTGGTTCGTTCGAGGGCTGACCCTCCTGGTCGTGGCCCGCCCGTGTGCCCTGGTCATCGCCACGCCGGTCACCGTAGTCAGCGCGATCACCAGTGCCGCCCGGCACGGGGTGCTGATCAAGGGCGGCGAGTATCTGGAAGCGCTGGGAGGCATCTGTACCATGGCCTTCGACAAGATCGGAAGAGCACACGTCTGAACTCCAGTCACACTGATATATCTCGTATGCCGTCTTCTGCTTGAAAAAAAAAACAAACGGGATATCACACAATATCGTGATACCCCCTTGGTTATATAAACGAATATGGCAGCTTGACATCTGGCTGGCCCATGTATTCCAGCAGAAACTTGCGGCCTTTTTTTCAATCAGTTTT
>CAJVYZ010000670.1 GCA_913009915.1 uncultured Gemmatimonadota bacterium
TCTTCATTTCCGTCGCCAGCTCGCTGACCTGGGCGGGGTGCGCGAAGCTGCGGTTCTTGTTGGTGACGATGCCGATGGACAGCGTCATGAGCGGGACCCGGTGGAGTTGTCCGCGGCGATCCTTCCCGAAGAAGTAGCCTGCGCGCCGGTCCTGGTCGCTGTACTGGAACGGGATCAAGGTATCGAACACTTGCAGAATCTCGGTACACACGGGGCTGACGTGCTCCAACGATATGACAAAGATAAAGTCGTCACCGCCGATGTGCCCGACGAATCCGCCCGGCCCCACCAAACCCCGGACGACGTCGTGGAGGATGCGGGACACGATGTAGATGACCCGGTCGCCGTCGTAGTAGCTGTAGCGGTCGTTGAATTCCTTGAAGTGATCGAGATCGGCGTAGCAGACGGCAAATTCCCCGGGCGAAGTGAGCTGGCGGCGGATTTCCCGTTCGATTTCATTGGTGCCCGGGAGGCGGGTAGACGGGTGAACCGAGACGTCACGGACGGTCCGCACCAGCATGGCGTCCAGCCGGGCTCGTTGCTCGGCGGCCGTGAATATTTCGGTGATGACCTCGTCGGTCCCGGCCGCGAACCACAGCTCGACCCGGTCGGGATGGTGGGTCTGCGACATCATGGTGACCGGCACGGTGGCCGTGAAGGCGTCCCGCTTGAGTCGGCGGATTAGTTCGACGCCCCGATCGCCCGTCCGGTCGGCATCGATGAACAGGAGGACGGGGGCACCGCGGAGGATGATCGACTCGACCGAGTCGGCATCGTCCAGCACCATCATGGGAAAAGCGTTGCTCTCCGCCCATTGGCGGATGAGACTGGGGACCGAGTCAGCGTCCGGCGAATAATAGAGTATCGTCGGGCGAGTTCGCACCAAGGCCTCTTGTGGTAAGGTGGCTGGAAGCTAAACCCCGGCCTATTGGGCTACAAGGTTATATGAAAAATACTGCAACCGCTATCATGGCGTACACTGCCAGCAGTTGCACCCCTTCGAACCAGTGTGTCTCCCCATCCTGCGTTATCATGGCCACCACGGCCGTTGCCAGCCCCAAGAGTATCACCTGGAACGGCTCGAATACCAGGTCCATCCCCGTTCCCAGGACGATACCGGCCAGGATCAGGAGCGGTGCCACCAGCAGGGCAATTTGTGTGCTCGACCCCAGGGCGATCTGGAATGCCAAGTCCATATTCCCTTTACGGGCCACCATCACCGCCGCCGAGTGCTCCGCGGCATTCCCCACGATGGGGATGAGGATGAGCCCCACAAAGGTGTGTGACAGTCCCAGTGCTTGAGTCATGGGCTCGACCGCCCCCACCAGCATCTCCGATTCCACGGCCACGGCCATGGTCGCCAGGATAAGCACGGAGAGAGCCACAGGGCGGCTCCATACCTGGCCCACTACCGGGTGGGGGTCGCCGGCCAAGAGGCGTCGGTGGGTCTTGAGAGAGAACAGCAGCGAAAACAAGTACGTCACCACCAGGATGACGGCCACGGCTTCCGACAAGTGCAGTTCTTCCAGGGCGTCCGCCGCCGGATGGAGTGAGTGGAACAGTGCCGGAATGGCCAGCGCCAGGACCGCCAGGGCCAGCATCGAGGCGGCGGCACCGGCCGCGGTCCTGTTGAAGGTGACGATCGGTTTCTTCAGCGAACCGGCCACAATGGAGAGTCCCATGATCAGCAGGAGATTCCCCAGGATGCTCCCCATGATCGAGGCCTTGACCAGCTCCAGCAGCCCGGCCCGGAGAGCCACGATGGCGATGATGAGTTCGGCGGCGTTGCCGAATGTGGCATTGAGCAGCCCGCCGACGGCAGGCCCGCTGCGGCTGGCAAGATGCTCCGTGGCCTCCCCCATGTAGCCGGCCAGCGGGATGATGGCGGCCGCCGCCAGGGCGAACACCAGGCTCGACGATTGGTGAGTCCAGGCGGCGGCCAAGCTTAGCGGCAGCGCCAGCAACGTCAACTCGCGCCAGCCAGGACAGATCGGAAGAGCGTCGTGTAGGGAAAGAGGGTAGATCTCGGTGGTCGCCGTATCATTCAAAAAAA
>CAJVYZ010000671.1 GCA_913009915.1 uncultured Gemmatimonadota bacterium
GAATAGAGAATCGTTGGTTAGCGCTAGGCAGAGTTTGTTCTATTGTGTTTGTATTTTTTTTTTTTTATTTTGTATTGTATTTTTGTTTTTTTTTTTTTTCAAGCAGAAGACGGCATACGAGATATATCAGTGTGACTGGAGTTCAGACGTGTGCTCTTCCGATCTAAGGGACCGGTGCCCAACCAGACCCGCAGGTTCGCCGGCGCGATGTTCGGCACCGTGTAGTCGAGCTCGGTGTCGTTCACGTACAGATACATGGGCTTCGAGCACGAAACGATCTGCCCGCAGAAATGGGGCAGCGAGGGCTGGATCGAGTCGCCGTCGGCGTAGCTCTGGGGCGACGCGAGGGACAGATCCGGGTAGTCGGTGATGAAAACGTCCGTGCTCAGCGTGTTGTTCTCATTGTTGCGGTCCCAGGTCAGGGGTCCCAGGGGCAGGCTTCCATCCTGTGCCTCGAAAGTGATCCGCACACGATCGAGCGGCAGGGAGCTTTGCAAGTCCTGTTGCAACGGGACGATGTACTGGAAGGAGTAGGTCTTCTCCTGATCGCTGCTCATCGGCGTCAACGTCTGCTGCCCCATGTACTCCCAGACGATCTCGGACCAGCTGTCCGGCGGACCGATGATGCGGCGCTCGTAGGACACGCGCGCATCGACCACGATCGGCGGCGGAGACACCATCCGTGGAGGAGGCCACAGTACACCCCGATTGGTCACCCGCACCTCGAAGCTCAGCGTATCACCGAACTGGACGTAGGGAGGACTGTCGACGACGAGTGAATCGATGGCGAAGTCCGGCAGCGGCAGGGCGTAGGGCACGCCACGAACATCGTTGTCGAACTGAGACGGGGGTTCATCGGCCAGTTCCCAGTCCACGCATGGCGGCGCGGGCGTGGCCGTCATCGCCACTCGATAGGACGGGTTCGGGTCCTGCCAGAGATGCGTCCCGTCGAGGATGTAGTTCGGGCTGGCGTCGCTGTACTCGAACACGACGGCGATGGAGTCCGCCGCCCCGGCGTTGAACGCATCGAGTCCGGGATGTCCGGGCATCAGGTTCAGGCTGCCGATGGGCAGGACGACGCCTCCGTCGACGACCGAGTAGTCGAGCTGGATCTGGTCGTAGCCCGAACATATGTCGCCGGACACATTGCGGATGACGGTGACGATCGAGTCCGCTTCACCGAGCGAGGGTTCATCGAAAAGCGACGGTCGGAATGCATCGATCCGCAGGTCCTGCACCATGGGAGTCGCGAAGGGCCACAGCTTGCTCTTGAACCGGAACGCCAGGCCATCGCTTTCGGTCGGGTCCAGAGGAATACTCCGGTTGATGCCGCCGTTGGGCCAGGTCAGCCACTTGAGGGTCGCCGTGGCGCTGATCTGGTTACAGGGGCTGGTCCACTTCGGATCGACGATCCAGCCCTCGACGCCCGGCTCGAAGAAGGCCTGGGTCTGATTGAGAAGGAAGCGGGGATCCTCGACCACCACGGTGATATCCCGGCCCAGAAAGGCAAGCGAGATATCGAGGGTCGCAGTCGCGGTCGTCCCGGGGCCAGTAAACTGGAGGGTGTGCGTATCCAGTCCGCTTTCCGCGAAGGTGATCAGCACCCCGCCTCCGGGTTGCGAGATACGCAGGGGCACATCGACCGACCGACCCTCGAAGGTCTCACGCGTGAACAGGCCGAAGGAGATCCCTCCCACGCAGCGCAGGCTCTTGCCCCAGATTTCGACGGTCTGATCCGTCGCATCCCGAGTCTGTCCATTCCCCACCGGGGGGATGAAATCCTCCTCGAAGTCGTCGCCGTACTTGAAACCCCAGTCCCACACGATCACGCCGAGGTTGAAGGCCCCACCGCGTTCCATGTCGTACTCAAGGCCGCCCCCGTCCTTCGGATTGAAAGTGAAGGTGGGCGGGCCCGTCCCGCCTGCCTTCACCAAACCCGGTCCGTATCCCAGTCCGAGTTCGCCGGCCAGTTGAAGGCGGGGACCGGAGTTGCCGTGGAACCCGTCGAGGGGGTTGGCGGAAAGAATGGCCTCCTCGTTGTCC
>CAJVYZ010000672.1 GCA_913009915.1 uncultured Gemmatimonadota bacterium
GATATAGGGCAGTCAATAGAAGAGAAAGGCTCATGGGAGCTGCGACAGTCTGCGCGTGGGACTAGACAGAGCCAGATCTCGATGATCTCGGCTGGTCGATTCTCTTTTGTGATTTTCTTTTTTTTTTAATGATACGGCGACCACCGAGATCTACACTCTTTCCCTACACGACGCTCTTCCGATCTGGATTCTTCGGATCGATCCCTGGCGTACTCCTGCCTGGCACGCTGCTCGACAAACCAGTCGTCGGAATGGTGGGACAGGGTCAGGGATACCTGATGGTCGCTGCCGACGGCGGCATCTTCTCATTCGGTCAGTCCGTGTTCCACGGATCGATCCCCGGCCTGGCCGATCCGGACGCACGCGTGCAGTCGAACGACCAAGAGATTGTGGCGGTCATGGTCCGCTCCGATAACAGCGGTTACATCATGTTGAGCCGCAACGGCCAGATCTGGACGTTCGGACTAACCACGGCACTCGGTACCCCCGATCTGGCCATACCGGTGAACCCCGGCGATGCCGTCAACTGCGGTGGCTTCACCACCCAAGTCGAGGCCCAACGATGGCACGACTGGCGCTCGCCCTTCTACGGCGATGTCGCGAGGCTCGACAGCGACGGCGACGGCGAGGTGTGTGAGTCGCTTGTCAGCTCGCCGGCCCAGCAGGTCACGTCGGCCGACGGGAACCTGACGATCGACGTCCCAGAAGGCGCGGCACCACCGGGGGTTACGGTCACCATCGCCCCGGCCCCGGAAGGTGTATTCGGCCCGAACCAGATCGGCGGCGCATATCGGCTCGGACCCGACGGCACGACCTTCTCTGGCCCGGTGACCATCACGCTGCGAGTCCCCTCGATCCCCACGAACGTGCGATCATCATCGCTCCAGTTGCGTCTGCGCAGCTCAGGGGGAGACATCACCGGTCTCTCCACGCTCCTTGCGCCCCATCCCGACGGTGGCTTCACCCTGACGAGCGCAACAAGCCACTTCACCGATGTCGGTGTGCTGCCCGACAGCCTGCCGCTCGATCCTGGACTGATGCAGCTCTCCTGCTCGATCGAGGGCGCAGCACCCTTCGACTGCACACAGGGGCCGCTAACCATCAACGTGGGCGATACGGTCACGGTCGAACGAGTCGGCGGCCTCGCGGGTCCGGGTGATCTGAGCCTGGCATCAACCAACGCTAGTGATGTGCCGCTCGTCGGTACCAACGGCTTCAACTGCCAGAGGGTGGGAACTTCCTTCGTGACCGCAGGAGCAGCGACCGTGCCAGCGGAGCTGCCCATTACGCCGTTCACCCACCTGTTCGTGGCGTGCAAGCCTCCTGACGTAACCAACATGTTCTTCGCCACCAGCCCAGGGTCTCCTACCGGAGCAACTGCGCCGAGCGTCGACTCAGTCTTTGTGGGCCGCACGGCCGATGGCTTCGCAATCGGTGTTCAGCCAGGCGCACCCACAGGTCCGGGCGCCTTCGGGGCGCTGTTTATCGAAAATCCTGCAACCGGCCAAGTTGAGGCCCTCACCTCACGCAGCGAGTTCCACACCGGTCCGGCCATCGGAGACGTTGGCGGCCAAGTGTTCTCTAACCAGAACGGACAGCCCCTCCCACCCGGATTCGGAGTAACCAACTCGCCTGACGAAATGCGATACGACATTCCGGCGTCGGCGGCACTACGCAGAATAATCAGGGCCGAGAACACTGACCCACAAGGCTTCGACAGCGACACCTTCTCGATCAAGGTGACCGATTCGATCGGAGACTTCCTCGGCAGCAGGTTCGGCGGTCAGACCACACCGTGTGAAGCGTCAGCGACCACACTCTGTCTTCAGGGTGACCGCTTCAAGGTGACTGTGAACTGGGACGAGATCGGCAGAGCGTCGTGTAGGGAAAGAGTGTAGATCTCGGTGGTCGCCGTATCATTAAAAAAAAAAAAAATAGAAACTCAATAAAGCTTGCAAACACTGACCATCTTCTCTCCTCACTCTTTTCTTTCTCTTT
The DNA here is from genome assembly GCA_913009915.1 of uncultured Gemmatimonadota bacterium. Taxonomy (GTDB): domain Bacteria; phylum Gemmatimonadota; class Gemmatimonadetes; order Gemmatimonadales; family GWC2-71-9; genus N074bin45. Next base: position 1,999 of record CAJVYZ010000672.1, read on the forward strand.
TTTTCTTTTTCTCTCTTCTTTCTTTTTTCTTAC
>CAJVYZ010000673.1 GCA_913009915.1 uncultured Gemmatimonadota bacterium
GTGTGCTGAGTACGTCTCTATCACTCTGTTTTTTTTTTTTAATGATCCGGCGACCACCGAGATCTACACTCTTTCCCTACACGACGCTCTTCCGATCTCTCTCGACTAGGAGGAGGGAAGCCCTGCAATGGGTTTCAGGCGTTGATCTCTGACTTTTTTGGTCCAATCGGGCCGGCGGATCGGAACGCGGTTCACCCAACAACCCCGCTTCCGCCGGCCAGATGTTCTATCTGACCCCCGACCCCTGATCCCTAGCCCCTATCGAGGAACGTAATTCTACAACGCCAACTTGGTATTCCCTGATTTCGAAAGTTTGACGAAACTCCACTGTCTCCAAGGCGATAATCGGTGTTTCCAATCACCTGACAGGGAGTGTGCGGCATGGATGCCAAAGCGATTCGGGGGCTCAAGCCCCGGTTGAACCTGTTCCGGAACGAGTTTGCCGACTGCTTCACCCGGAAAGATACGAGAATGCACCTGACCACTTACGTCAGCGGCCAACTCTCCGGCCTGCAGTGCAAGAGCGTCGAGCCGATGGCCCTGGCGGCTCAGGTGCGACCGCGGACGTTGCAGAATTTTCTGAGCGTGCTCGTGTGGGACCACGACGCGGTCCGCGACCGGCTGGCGGACGTCGTTCGCCGCGAGGACGCCCCTCGGCACGCGATCGGCGTCCTCGACGAAACCAGCGACGACAAAAACGGCCGCAAGACGCCCGGGGTCAAGCGGCAGTGGTGCGGCTCGAAGGGCAAAGTCGAGAACGGCATCGTCACCGTCCACCTGGCCTATGCCACGTCCGACTTTCACTGCCTGCTCGACGGGGACCTCTTACCTGCCCGAGGACTGGTCGGACGACCGCCAGCGCTGCGAGGAAGCGGGGATTCCCGACGACGTCTTCTACCGGCCGAAATGGAAAATCGCCCTGGAACTGTACGACCGCGCCGTCGCCAACGGCGTGCACCTCGAATGGCTCACGTTTGACGAAGGCTACGGCAGCAAGCCGGGATTTCTGCGGGGACTGGCGGACCGCAAGCAGAGGTTCGTCGGGGAAGTCCCCACGACGTTCACCGGCTGGGTCACGCCGCCGGAAACGACCGACCGCCCTTACAGGAAATCGGGCCGCGGCCGGCCGCGGCACACGCCACGCCTGAAAGCGGGGAGCCTCCCGGCCCGTAGCGTGGCTCATCCTCTGCATCATAGCCCGGTGCCGCGCGGGCAGAAATGGGTCTGCTACTACGTGAAAGAGGGCCCGAAAGGTCCGATCCTCTGGGAAGCCAAGCACGTGATGCTTTCTCCCCCGGACGAAAACGGCTTGCCAGGCGAGCCGCTGCACCTGTTGATCTGCCGCAACCCGCTCGAGGGCGAAATCAAGTATTTCGTGGCCCACGCTCCGCCGGAGACTCCCCCAGAGGTCCTGCTGCTGGTGGCCTTTTCGCGAGGGAAGGTGGAGCGCTGCTTCGAGGACGGCAAGCAAGAGGTCGGGCTGGACCACTACGAAGGCCGGACGTGGCAGGGCCTGATCCGGCACCTGATCCTCAGCAGTGTGAGTTACTTGTTTCTGGCGAAGGCCCATCAGGAGCATCGGGGGGGGAAATCCGGAGTTGACGGTGTGCCAGGTGCACAAGGCGGTCTGTGGGCAACTGACGTTCTGGTGGCATGAGCAGCGTGTGCCCCAGTTCGTGATCGACGCCATCGCCAAAGACCTCCACCCTCATCAAAACAATCGCGAAAAGAGCCGTCGTTCACACCGCAAACAGACGATCCGCAGATACCACACCGTGGGCATCTACCTCAACGAAACAATCAAATGCCACTGGCCCGCCGGGTGAGTTGGCGTTGTAGAAGTAGCCTGGTCCGGCGCAGAGCGCAGCAGGAAGCGCCGATATTGCCAAAGGGCTTGAGCGAAATTGCACCGGGCCGTGCATCCCGCGTTTCTACTCCCGGTTCACCGCCCGAGTGCAGGCCGATCTCTACAAAAGGGGGCCCCTTCGCTCGTTGCTCAACGCGACGCTGTCCGGGGCGCG
>CAJVYZ010000674.1 GCA_913009915.1 uncultured Gemmatimonadota bacterium
CCGTATAGAGGCGCGAAAGACTACGCATCGATGAGCCGCGCCATGGGCATTGTGTTTTGCACTTGGCGCAACCGAGGGTTCCGGCTGGGGATGCGATCGGGCAACGGGTCGCGCGGTCTGTCTGTGATCTGTAAATCATCTGGTGGTCCTCCATAGCATTACGGCGGCCACGGCTCCGATAGCAATGGTGGCAATGGTCGTGCTGTCGAGCGTCGGCGGCTTCCATGGTGGGGTCGGTGGCGGCGTGGCCGGCGGTATTGCTGTCCTCTTCCACCGGAGCCAGGCTACTCGGTCAGCTTCCTTGCGCTGCCTTGGCGTCCAAGTGCTGATATCTTGTTGTGGCGCGGCTGGGGTCGGTGGCGGGGTGGGCTCGCCAAATTCTCCGGAATAGCCCGGTGTGGTCTCGGAGATGCGGTCTATGGGACGATCTCCGGTCAACCTGATGCCTGCCTCTCGGCCCAGCATCCAAGAGATGAGGCTGAGATTCAAGAATGCCTTTTCCCCGTACATTACCTCGTCAGCCTCCGCTGTAGTTGCTCTGCCACACCCCGGAGCGTGCCTCGCAACATGCTCCATTCTGTTTCCGTCACTACACGGGGCGCGAGTCGATCGGCAATACGCATCAGCAAGATATCCAATCGGCCGGTGGTGTCCCCGCTCATTTCTTCTTCACCAAGGCCATGAGCAACAGCATCCCTGCTGTCATGTACACGGTTGTCTTGTGTTGGGTCATCCATTTTTCTGCCGTCTCCATAATTGTCAAGGGGGGAGCCATGGTAAGCGGCCGGCCCAGCAAATCAATTGTGCCGGGGATCAATGCCGGCGGCAATTCCGGGATGATCTGCGGCGGCGCGATCACGGGCGGCGGCTCGATCATAGCTGATACCTCATGACGATACCGGCGAGCACTCCGGCGGCATGCGCGGCATCGTACCATTGCTGCGCTGTCATGGCCGGCATGGGCTCAGTCCGGGTGATCCCCACGGCCTCGGGCGCCGGTCCCTGCTTGCCTGTGGCCTGGTGGTAGAAATAATTCCACTGGTCCCAGTTCCGGAGTGTTGCTCCGGAGAGTGCCTCCAGTTTGGATACGAGAGCGGACGGTGCGATCGTCTGCTGTGGCGGCGGTGCACTTTCGGCCGGCGGCGGCGCGATCACGTTCAGCGGCACGTCGCAAGCGGCGCCGCACGCCGCTGCCGTCGCCGCGCTAACGCTACAGGCGTTCCCCGATCTCAGTGTGGACGATCTGGAGGCGCGGCTGAAGTCGTCGGGAAAGCCGGTGACCGACGACCTGCACGATAGCGATCCGGCGACGAATCGCACCACGCCGCGTATCGACGCCCGCGTCGCGCTCCTCGTAGACGGCGATGACACCGATGGCGACGGCTGCACCAACGGGGAAGAGTACGGGCCTGACCCGCCGCCCGGTCGCCACCGCAACCCGCTGAATCCCTGGGACTTCTACGATGTCTCCGGCCTCACGCCGGGCGTACCGGACGGCGTCGTCGACCTCCCGTTCGACATCCTGAGCGTGATTCAGCACTACTCGCCGACGGGCGACCCACCGTACGACGCCCAATACGACCGCGGGCCTTCCGCAGGCCCCAACGCCTGGAACATGACAGCGCCGGACGGCGTCATCGACCTCGCGAACGACATCTTAGGCGTGATCCAGCAGTTCGACCACAACTGCACGTAGGTAGGAGCGGCACCGCCGGAACGGCGGTGCCAAAGGAGAGGTTTGTCAGAGTGCCGAAGACTCGATAAACGACACCATCACTTGAAAAGGATGGACCTCAATGGCTGATAGCATCTACGATCGGATCAATGACTATGGGTCGGTGACCGTGTCACTGGCGTCGCCGAATGACATTCGCTCATGGTCCTACGGCGAAATCCGTAAGCCGGAGACAAGCAACTACCGGACGTACCGCGCCGAGAAGGACGGTCTCTTCTGTGAGCGGATCGTCGGCCCGGAGCGCGACTGGGAGTGTTTCTGCGGCAAGTAT
>CAJVYZ010000675.1 GCA_913009915.1 uncultured Gemmatimonadota bacterium
GTGGTAGGAAGAGCAGGTAAGAAAAAGGAAGAGAAAGAAAAAAAGAAATGTAAGTTTTTTTTTTTTAATGATACGGCGACCACCGAGATCTACACTCTTTCCCTACACGACGCTCTTCCGATCTCCGAGCTCGAACACCCGAACCTCGTTGTCCTCGTCGCCCTTGGCTGTCAACACGATCACCGGGATGTCCCTGGTGGAGGGACGGGATCGGAGTTCCGCCAACACGCTATACCCGTCGAGAGTCGGGAGGTTGAGGTCGAGGACGATGATGTCAGGATTGTATTGGTCCACCTGGTCGAGCGCCTGCGGCCCGTCCCGGGCCTCGGCTATGCCGTAGCCTTCACGCTCGAGCAGATCACGCATCACCCGCCGCAGCTGGTCCTCGTCATCCACCAGCAGCACTTTGATGTCCTTGGACTCGACGACACGCTCGGTATCCAGAACCGGAACGTCGTCATCGAGTAGCTCGAAGGCCGTCGAGAGGTCCACCTGCGTGGGTGCGGGTGCCGTGACGCCATCGGGAGCGACCTGGACCACGATGGTGGGCGGCGCGGTGGCGGTGGCAGCCGGCTTGGCCGGCGCCTCGGCTGTATGGGCGGCGCCGTCGCCGTCGCTATCCACTGATGACGGGTCTGCCGGGACGTCGGTCACGCGCAGCAACTCCTCGACCGACGTGTCGCCATTCAGGACGTGGCGCAGGCCGCTCTGCCACAACAATAGCATGCCGTCCTTCATGGCGGCCTGCTCGAGGCGATCCGCCGTGCAGCCGTCTGACACGATGCGCGCGAGCTCCTTGTTCATCGTGAGAATTTCCACGATGCTGAAGCGGCCACGGTAACCGGTCATGGAACAGTCGGGGCATCCCACCGAAACGTAGAGCGTGGTGCCGTCGGGGATCCGGCTGGCCACATGTTGCGGCAGCTTGTGGCGCGCGTCGTCGGTCATTTCCTGCCGGCACACCAGGCACAGCCGGCGCATGAGGCGCTGGGCGATGATACCGCGGAGTGACGCCCCGATCTTGTAGGCCTCCATGCCCATGTCGACCAGACGGGTCACGGTGTTCGCCGCGTCGTTGGTGTGGAGGGTCGACAGCACCAGGTGGCCGGTCAGCGACGCCTGCACGGCGATCTGAGCCGTCTCGCGGTCGCGGATCTCACCGACCAGCACCACGTCGGGATCCTGCCGCAGAATGGACCGGAGGGCCGTGGCGAAAGTCAGGCCGGCTTTCTCGTGTACCTGGACCTGAACGATGTTCTGCCCCATGCGATACTCGACCGGGTCCTCCACCGTGACGATGTTGACCCCCTCGCCCTGGATCAGCCGCAGCGCCGAGTACAACGTGGTCGTCTTGCCCGACCCGGTCGGGCCCGTGACCAGAACGATCCCGTGGGGGAGCCGTATCAGTTCCTGAAACTTCGCGTAGATGTCGTCATTCATGCCGATGCCCTTGAGCGAAAACTCCATGCTCTCCTTGTCGAGTAGACGCATGACAACGCCCTCGCCGTGGAGCATCGGGATGATCGAAACACGGATGTCAATCTCGCGACCGGAGACGCGGAGCTTGATGCGGCCATCCTGAGGGACCCGCTTTTCGGCGATGTTGAGCTTGGCCATGATCTTCAAACGACTAATGATCGCGGCCTGAAACTGGCGGATTCCGGGCGGTGTGGGCTGAACCTGGAGGACACCGTCGATACGGTAACGGATCCGCATGCCGGTCGCCTGGGCCTCAAGGTGGATGTCGCTGGCACGTGCCTCAACGGCCTCGGTCAAGATCTCATTGACCAACCGCACAACCGAGGCCTCTTGGGCCATCTCCGACTCTTCCGAGCGGTCCCACTCGAGCTCTTCGAGCAGATCGGAAGAGCGTCGTGTAGGGAAAGAGTGTAGATCTCGGTGGTCGCCGTATCATTAAAAAAAAAACACACAACCAGCACACCCCTATCTCCCTCACATACGCGCGCACCCACCGCACCCACCCACCCTCCACCCGCCACCC
>CAJVYZ010000676.1 GCA_913009915.1 uncultured Gemmatimonadota bacterium
ATCCAGACACCGTTGTAGGGCTGATCCTTGTCCTTGCGGTTGTGGATGGCCTGGTTGGGCGTGGTGATGATGTCCCGGTACCAGGCGTTGTTGGAACTGAGGTAGATGTTGCCGTTGGAGTGCACCCAGCCATCGAACGTCATGCTCGGTCCGTTGGTGACTTCCAGGTCTTTCTCGAAGAAAATGCCGAACTGGAAGATGGGGATCGCCTGCGCCTTGGCGGACACCAGGACCTTGGCCCGGTTCTGCGACTGATCCCGGACACCCGAGGTGATCTCCAGGTCCTGGCTCAGTGCGTACAGCCCGGCGAACGGTCCGTCGGTGATGGTCTCGACCACCACACCGCCCTGGCGCGTCACGCTGATGGCGTCGTAGGTGAACCCGGGAATCGACGGCGGCACCACCGCCGCCAACTCGGCGTTGCTCAGCGCGCCGTCCTGCAGCGCCACTTCCAGCTGGGCCATGATGGCGTCGGCTCCCGCTTCCGCCGCGTAGGTCACCCGGGCGTTGCGGTAGTCCATTCCGGCGGTGCGCGTCACGGTGACCACGCCGCTGACCGACACGGCTACGATTACGGCGACGAGCAGCAGCATGAACAGCGCCGCTTCCAGGGCAAAGCCTTTGTTGTTCATCGAATCCTCTCGGTCACTCGGTTGGAGGGCCTCGGGAGAGATTCGGTTGCAATGGGGGTGCCACCTGCGATCAATGACGTAACCTATTGGTATGTAACCCGTTAAGGGTGCCGACCCGAAACGCATTCCGGGCCGAGGACTGCAACTCCGGTCATTATTCACGGCCACAGTGACATAACTTGCACGCCCCGCCGTCACCAGATTGGCGGTGCCCGGGCACCGGGGGACGTACCGTCCCCGGGGCGCTTGGGCGAGCCCAGCCAACATGGCTCCGCAGCCGGTCGTGCGCGTGGCGGCCATGGTCCGGCTAGTACACCGGCCGGAAGGCCGTGTGGATCACGTTGCCCACCACCGGAGTGCCTGGAGGCAGATTGGTGGGGTCTTCGAAGCGAGTGTCGAAGCTCCAGTTCCGGCTCGGGGCCCGGTAGTAGCTGCCGTAGGACCACGAGGCCAGGGCGTACTGGCTCTCGGACAGGGATACCAGTGATCCGGCGTACGTTGCCGTGCGTCCCGACCACGATTCGATGAACCGGGGGTAGTTCTCCAGGCCGCCACCGTAGGGGGCATTGCCGCCACCGTCGAACCAATCCCACGGCGTGGCCGAGTGGCCCGCCAGGATGGCCATGTAGTAGCTGGTGTTGGCCGCCGTCTCCATCCCCGGACCGGTGTTGTCCCCGTCGACCCACGCGTTGGACAGCAAGTTGATGGCGTCGCCCACTACCGCCGCCGGCTGCCAGCCGATCGTGTTGTAGTCCCCTTGGACGTAGATGGGGTAGTCGGTGGCTATGGTGATGGGGTTGGGTAGGATTGATCCGTTCTCGAGGCGGACGATGGGATAGTCGCCGTCGTTTTGGGGATCAGGGCTCGTCCCGAGGTCAGTAAAAGTGATGTACAGGATGCGGGTTTCTTTGGACGTATCGCCACCCACCCAGGCGGACAACTCGGCCATGTCGATGGTGAGCGCGTCGGCAAAGCGACCTTCGCGGCCTTCATAGAAGGCATCGTTGACCATCGAAAAAATGGCGTTGCACTCAGGCTCCGATGGGAGCACACTGCCGCCGTTTCGCACCACCAGCGTCCCCACACCATTACAGATGTTGGCGTCGCCCATGTCGATCTCGATGTACCAGTCGGCCTTCCACGAGAACTTGGCGGCCCTGACGGCCGCCACGTCGGCGACGAGGCGGGGCTCCATGACCGCCCGCGCCGGCATGCCGGCCGGCAGCGGCACGTTGAGGGAATCCACCCCGTAGGCGCCGCTCTTGAGACGGTTGTCGAACCTGTTGTTGCTCTCCAACCGGAAATCGGCCGGCACCGGATTGGTGCGGCTGTCGAAATTGAGGTTGACGTCGGTGCCGAAGGCGTCGGC